>CALMBN010000160.1 GCA_937860195.1 uncultured Novosphingobium sp. | reverse complement strand
TCCTTGGCGATCGGTGCGGCGGCGCGAGCCCCGAAGGTGCCATGCTCAACCACCACTGCCATCGCATAGCGCGGTGCATCGGTCGGTGCGTAACAGACGAACAGCGCGTGATCCCGCCCCTTCCGGTCGCCAAAGTGGCCGCGGGCGACCAACGCGCGGACTTGCGCGGTCCCGGTCTTTCCGGCCATTTTGATCCCGCCGATGTCGATTTTGCTGCCACCACCCGTGCCGTTTCCATTGACGACGCGAAACATGCCTTCCTGGGTCACGGCAAGCTGTTCGGGGGTGAAAGGCAGGGCCGGCCCAGGCGGTTTCTCCAGCCCGAAGATCAGCGAAGGTTGCAGGTTTTTGCCTGACGCAATCCGGGCTGTCATGATCGCCAGTTGCAACGGCGAGACCGAAACATACCCTTGGCCGATTGACGCATTGAGTGAGTCAGCCGCCGACCAAGCCTGTTTGTAGCGCCGCATCTTCCAGGCGGCATCAGGGACGGTGCCATATCGCTGAGCCGTGCCGGGCAAATCGAATTCCTGCCCAAGCCCCAGCAACTTCGCGACCGGAGCGATTGCATCGTAGCCGACCCGGTGTGCCATCGACCAGAAATAGGTGTTGCAACTCTGTTCGATCGCGCGGCGCATGTCGACCGAACCGTGAACTGCGTCGCAGCGGAAGAAGCGATTGCCGAGCCGATAACCACCGGGGCAACTGATCCGCTCCTCAGGATCGACACCGTGTTGTTGCAAGGCCAGGCTCGCCATCGGCTTCATCGTTGATCCGGGCGGATACAGGCCGCGCAAGGCCTTGTTGAGGAGCGGGATATGATCGTCCTCGTTCAGCATTTTCCATTGCAGGCGGCCGATTCCACCGGCGAAGGCATTGGGATCGAATGCCGGCATTGAGACTGAAGCAAGGATCCCGCCGGTCTGGCAATCGATCACCACCACGGCGGCCGATTCAAGCCCGATCCGCCGTGCTGCAAAGTCTTGCAAGGCCGCGTCGATAGTCAGCTTGATCGGCTGGCCGGGGATATCGTCACGGTGCTCCAGATCGCGCACGAACTTGCCGGTCGCGGTTACCTCGACCCGGTCCGCCCCGGGAATCCCGCGCAAGGTGCTGTCGAAGTGCTTCTCAAGCCCGTCCTTGCCGATTTTGAACCCGGGCGTCAGCAAGAGCGGGTTGCGCTCCTTGTCATAATCCTTGGCCGTTGCCGGGCCGACATAGCCTGCCAAGTGGGCCACTGACGGCCCGGTAGGATACCAGCGGGTATAGCCTTGCTGCGCCACCACGCCGGGCATTTCTGGCAGGCGAACCAGCACTTTGTCATATTCCGCAGGCTTGAGCCCGGAGATGACTTCGATCGGTTGATAGCCGTGGGCCTTTTCAATCTTGTCCTGAAGTTCCTGCAGTCTGACTGCGTCAAACCCCAAGAGCCGGGCCAAACCAGTAACCGTGGCATCTCGATCAATCAGCCGTTCGGGAATGATATCGATCCGGAATTCTATCCGGTTCGAGGCCAATTGGACATTGTTACGATCAAGGATCGCGCCTCGCCGAGGTGGGACCAGTGAAAGGCTGACCCGGTTGCTTTCGGCCAGCGTCGCATACTTCTCGTTCTGGACCAACGCGATCCATCCCATCCGCGCGGCGAGCACAGCACCGATCCCAGCCTGCAACCCCCCAATCAACACCGAGCGCCGCTCAAAGCTGTTCTTGAGTGTGCCCGAGCTGACGTGGTTCGGCTCTCCGATCAAGGCCTAGATCCTCTGGACCGGGACCAGCCGAAAGCGGTCTGCCGCGCCGACCAGTTTGGCCGCGATCGGGTAGGCCAGGATCGCCAGCAGAACTTGCGGCAGGATCACGATAAGCGCCGCTGTCCCGCCTCCGGCCCTCGAAATCTGCGCCGCAAGGACCAGATAGATCAAAATAATCCCACTGGCGCCGAGCCAATTGAGCAGAATCCCGCGCCATGGAAACCGCACTTCCAGCAGATCGAGTCCGATCATGGCCGCTGACCATAACAGCACGGCAGAGCCAAAAGGCTGCCCCGAATAGAGATCGTCGAACAGACCCAGCGGCAGGCCTGCCCAGACCGGAAACAGGCCAGGGCGGAGCTGCTGCCATGCGATCAACAGCAAGAATCCGATCGGCGGGACGACGGGCGCAGAAGCAACGATTGGCCAGGTCGGGCTGAGCGAACCAAACATCACCAGCAACCAGGGAACTGCCAAAGCCAGGATTGGCGAGGGCGCACGATTGATTCGCGGTTTGCCGAAATCGCGCAGGGTTTCAGTGATCGGGGCAGTCAGCGGGCTGGGCATTATCGCGCCTCGAGCGTAGCCGGCGCAACTGCGGTCGGTTCATCATAGACCGGTTCGACCACCACAAATTCGGTCATCCCGGGGTCGCTGAGCGGCCGTGCAATGGCGCCGTCGACGGTTAGCGTTACGACCACCGCGACCGCTTCCCCCGGACGAAACAGGCCGCCGGAACCCGAGGTCACAATCGCATCACCCTTCTTGAGTGGATTGAAGCCGGTAGTGGCAAGTTTGATCTGCAAAGTTCCATCCCCGCGCCCGACTGCATAGGCTTGAACACCGTCGGTAGAACGGCGAACCGGAACGGTGCTTTCGGTGTCGGTAATCAGCAGGACACGCGACGTGGTCGAGCCGACTTCGAGCACCCGGCCGACCAGCCCAAGCGGAGACCGGACCGCCATACCGGGTTTGACACCCTGTTCGCTCCCTGCGCCGATCGTGGCGAAGCGGCGGGTCGAACTTGAACTAGAGCCAATCAGCCGGGTCACTGTGACCGGCTTCAACTCGGTTCTGGTCAATGCAAGCACGGCCTTAAGCCGATCGTTTTCTTCGCGTAGCGCAGCTTGTTCGGCAAGCTGCACCCGGACCTCCGCAACTTCGCGTTCAAGTTTTGCAACACGGCTGCCGCGGGTGAAATATCCGGCAATTATCGCGAACAGTCCCTGGCTCTCGCTGCGGGTGTCTGCTGCCAGTTCGGCAGCGGGCCTAGTCACACCGGTTGCAACACTTCGGGCTCCGGCAAAGGCACCGTCGTCGCTGAGCGAGGCGATCAGCAGGATCACGCCGATGCCAAAACCGCCAAGCGCGAGCATGTAGCCAAAAAATGTGCCGTATTGTGCCCGGCGATTGTGGCCCGGGCGCCGCCCAACTGGCGCCACCATGCGGGGTTACTCCCTTAGATCTATGGAGTGGATCACGATCCCGGCTTCACTCAGGCCGTCATCAGCACGCCGCGGAAGATCGGGTCCTCCATCGCCCGGCCGGTGCCGAGTGCGACGCACGACAGCGGATCTTCGGCGACAGTCACCGGAAGGCCGGTTTCTTCGCGCAAATACTCGTCCAGACCCTTGATCAGCGCGCCACCCCCGGTCAGGACAATGCCCTGATCGACGATGTCTGCCGCGAGTTCGGGCGCGGTGTTTTCCAGCGCAATCCGCACGCCTTCGACGATCGCCCCGATCGGTTCGGACAACGCCTCGGCGATGTTGGCCTGGGTGATGGTAATTTCCTTGGGCACGCCGTTGACCAGATCGCGCCCCTTGATGTGGATCGTTTCACCAATCCCGTCGGCAGGCACGGTGGCACAGCCATAGTCCTTTTTGATCCGCTCTGCCGTAGCTTCGCCGATCAACAGATTGTGGTGGCGGCGGACATAGGAAACGATGGCTTCGTCCATCTTGTCGCCGCCGACCCTGACAGAGGTGGTATAAGCCAGGCCACGCAATGAAAGCACCGCGACTTCAGTCGTGCCGCCGCCGATGTCAACGACCATCGAGCCGACCGGCTCGGTCACCGGCATATCGGCCCCGATAGCAGCCGCCATCGGCTCAAGGATCAGGTAGACCGCGCTTGCGCCGGCGTTGCTGGCGGCATCGCGGATCGCACGCCGTTCAACCGAGGTTGAACCCGACGGCACGCAGATCACGATTTCAGGGTAGCGGAACAGGCTCTTCTTGCCGTGGACTTTGCGGATGAAGTATTTGATCATCTCCTCCGCCACTTCGATGTCAGCGATCACCCCATCCCGCAACGGGCGGATCGCTTCGATGCTGTCGGGCGTCTTGCCCATCATCATCTTCGCTTCATCGCCGACAGCCTTGACCCGCTTGACTCCGTTGATTGTTTCGATGGCCACAACCGATGGCTCGTTCAGGACGATTCCGCGATCCTGAACATAGACCAGGGTGTTTGCCGTGCCGAGGTCGATTGCCATGTTCTGGGCACCGAATTTCAAAAATCGAGACAGGAACGAAGCCATTGAAAAATCCATAAAGTTTGAGCCGCATACCGCGACTCGCGCGGCAGCGTAGGGCCGTTGCGTGGGCGGGGAAGCGATCCCCCTAGCAGGGGGCATGGTGAAAGGCCAAAAAATTGTGTCGATTGGTCGTATTGGCAGGGCAATCCGTCTCGAATTTGGGGGGTAATGGGCCTAGGCTCGATTCGATGCCAATAATCCGCCGTCTGCCCGAACATCTGGTCAATCGCATCGCAGCGGGCGAGGTGGTTGAGCGTCCGGCGTCGGCGCTGAAAGAGCTGGTCGAAAATGCGATTGATGCCGGGGCCAGCAGCATCACCATCCGGCTCTCTGAAGGCGGACTGGCCGGGATCGAAGTAACCGATGACGGCTGCGGAATGGATCCGGCTGAAATGGCGCTGGCGCTGGAGCGCCATGCAACATCCAAGCTGCCCGACGAGGCGATTGAACAGGTCTCCACTCTGGGCTTTCGGGGTGAAGCGTTGCCCTCGATCGCCAGCGTTGCGAGGTTGACGCTCGAAAGCCGTCCGCGCGGCGCGGCTGAAGGATGGCGCCTGGTGATCGATCATGGACAGGCGCAGGAGGAAGGCCCCGCCGCCTTGCCGCCGGGAACGCGGATCCGGGTCGATGACCTGTTCGGCAAAGTCCCGGCGCGGCGCAAGTTCCTGCGCTCGGCCCGCAGCGAATATGCCGCCTGCCTCGACGTGGTTCGCCGTCTGGCGATGGCCCGGCCCGATGTCGGGCTGATGTCCGCCCTGCGCGAACGCGGCGTTGCGGCGGAATATATGGATTCGCGGGCGGCGGCGCGAACCTACACCATGCTCGTC
>CALMBN010000159.1 GCA_937860195.1 uncultured Novosphingobium sp. | reverse complement strand
CTCGGGCAAGAGGCCGAGCGTGCCGTCGTCGAGACAGCCGAGCACATCGGCCTCGACCTGTAGCCCGCCGCGGCCGGCATTGATCAGCACCGGCCCAGGCAATCGTTCATCGCGGCCCTGGCGCGACAGCTTTCGGATCAGGGTCCGGTTGAGAAGGCCGCAAGTTTCCGGCGTGAGCGGCAAAAGCACCGCCAGGATGTCGGTATCGGCGAGGACCGCTTCGAGCCGGGGCAGGAAGCCATCGACATCATCGACCCCGATATAGCCCAGCCAGCAGGGCCGCGCACCGTGCACGCGCATTTCCGAAGTCAGTTCGAACAGTCCGCCGGTCATCCCGCCATCGGCGTTGGCGATGAAACCGTAATCGCCGGTCTCGGGCGTTCCCAGGGTCATTGTCCAGCCAGGGACGACTGCTTCATAAAATGCCTTCGATCCCGCCGGATCAGAGCTCATCAACTCATACCAGATCCAGCTACCTTGCAGGGTGGTCATGTTCGGTCTCCTATGCGCTGAGTTCGTAAACCGGCGAGAACCCGCCAAAGATCATCCGCTTGCCGTCGAACGGCGGCGGGTTCTTTTCCGGGTCCATGCGCGGATCGGTGTTCGCCGGATCCATCATCCTGGCATAGGCGGCATCGCGGGTGGCCTTGTCAGGCCATTCGATCCAGCTGAACACCACGGTTTCGTCGGCCCCGGCATTCACCGCCATGGGGAAATCGGTCAGTTTGCCTGCGGGCACGTCGTCGCCCCAGCATTCGACTACGCGGATTGCGCCCCATTCAATGAACATTGAATCGGCAGTGCGGGCATGTTCGATAAAGGCCTGCTTGTTGGCATCGGGAACCGCGATCACAAATCCGTCGATATAGGACATGGTCAAACTCCTTTGCGAAATGGAATCAGCGCGCGCAACGCGGGCAGGCGGCACCACAAGGCGGCCCACAGGATCACTCCCAGATAAACCCCGAACAGCGTGTGCGACAGCAGCGGCGAGCCGACCCGTGTATGGATCGCGACCGCTCCCCCAAGATAGCCAGTAAGAACGACTGCACCCAGCACAGCTGTTCGCGGGATCAGGTATAGCGCCAGACCGAAGGCGAGAATTGCGCCCAGGATGCGGTGGAAACTCTCATCCCCAGGCAACCCCAGCGGCGGACTGTTGGCGATCATCAGCGCGGGGGCAAACAGTTTGCCGCCCGCATCCATCGCCAGGAACAGGGTAACCAGCACGGTCAGCGCGATCCCGGTGCGGCGAAGCACTCGGTCGCTCATGCCGTTGCCGCTGCGGTGTTCTCGCTGTCCATCGCCGCGTCCATCCAGAACGGCTCCCAGATGTGGCCATCAGGATCGGCAATGGTGCGCTGAAACATGAAACCGTGATCTTCGGGCGGATTGACATCAGCCTTTCCGCCGCAAAGTGCACCGGCATCGACCAGCCGGTTGACTTCGGCCTTGTCGTCGCAGCTCAGCGCAAGGCTGACTTCGCTTGAACCAGCCGGGCAGATCGGGCGGGTGGTAAAGCCTTGCCATTTGGCGTGGGTCAGCAGCATGACGTAGATCGTCTCGGAAAAGACCATGCAGGCCCCGCCAGCGTCGCTGAACGCAGGGTTATGGGTGAAGCCCAGCGCTTCATAAAAGGTCCTGGCGCGCGGCAGGTCCGCCACGGGCAGGTTGACGAAGATCATTCGGGGCATGGTTCAATCTCCTTCTTTTCCACATTGAACAGCAATTCGAAGTAGCGATCAGAATTCTTGGCCAGGAAACCGATGCGTTCCTGCGGACGCACACCGGCGCTGACGAGGCCCTGCGCAACCTGACCTGCGTCGGCGCCGACCCCATCGCCATCACCGACAACATGAACTTCGCCAATCCCGAGCGGCCGGAAGTGATGGGCCAGTTCGTCGGCTCGGTGCAAGGCATGGCGGAAGCCTGCCGCGTGCTCGACTATCCGGTCGTGTCGGGCAACGTCTCGCTTTAC
>CALMBN010000158.1 GCA_937860195.1 uncultured Novosphingobium sp. | reverse complement strand
GATTGCTCACAAGGTGATCCGCCGCCTCACGGTGGCTGGGAACCAGATTGACCACGCCCGCAGGCAGACCCGCAGCCTCGGCGGCTTCGGCTATGATATAGGCCTCCAGCGGCGTTTCCGGGCTGGGCTTCATCACCACGGTACATCCGGTCAGCAGCGCATAGGCGACCTTGTTGGCCATGATTCCGAACGGTCCGTTCCACGGCGCAATCGCTGCGACAACGCCAACCGGTTCGTGGACAACCAGACCCACGGCGGCTCCCACACTGGGGCGTTGTTCGACGAACTGGAACGCCTCGGCATAGTTCGCGATCTGGCCCAGCGTCATCACCGACCCGCCGTGCATCGGCCCGGCAAAGCTGGCAAGGCCGCCCATCTGCGCGGTCCAGGCCAGGGCCAGTTCGGGCACGCGGGTTTCGAGGTGGGCCACCATCCGCCGGAATGCGGCGATACGTTCAGCCGGAGACGTGCTGGGCCAGGGACCGTGGTCGAAGGCTTCACGCGCCGCAGCCACCGCCCGGTCCATGTCGGTCTCGTCCGCCTCGGCGCACCGGGCCACGATCTGTTCGGTGTTGGGGCTGACCATTTCCAGCTGACGGCCCGAATGGGGCAGCACCCATTCACCGCCGATGTAGAGCTTGTCGGGATGGGCGATCTTGACACCTTGAGGCAGCATCGAGTTGTTCCTTGGCTATCTTGACGAAGTTGACAGGGTTCAGAAAGAGAAAAAGTGACCTATTCCTGCCGTTGATCGGGACTATGGCAAAGTCCGGTGGTGTAGGAAAACGACTCCAGATCTTGCGGCCAGCACTTGGCTCAAACCTGCGGCGGCAGCGCGGCTTCGACCTGTTCGATCTTGCCGTCCTTGACCGTGTAGAAAATGAACTGGCGGATTTCCTGTACCTCGCCCCTGGCAATCGGAAAGAATCCGGTCGCGCCTTTCGCGTCAAGTTCTTCGCGGGTCAGATCGCGGATCGCTTCGATCCGGACGATTGCATCACACGCCGTGCAGGTTTCGCTCGCAGCGAAGTTGCGCAGAGTGACGCTTTCTTTCACTGCCGAGTGGAGCCACACATAAAAGTCCTTGAGCTCTTGCCGCGAGCTGATGACGATCCCAAAAAACTCCATCCGGGGCGGATCGACATAAAAATCGGCAACGCCATCATAGTCCCTGGCGTTGAAGGCGCGAAGGTACTGATCATAGCGCGCGCGATCCAGCATGGTCCGACTCTCCCGGTCCTGTTTTGTAACAATTGTTAGAAAAGCACAGCCGCGCCGCCCGCGCAAAGGAAAAGGGCGACCGTTGCCGGCCGCCCATATATTTCCATCCGGTTGCTCGGATCGCTCTCGTTCAGAAGGTTTTCTTGACAGTCAGCGCCCATTCACGCGGGCGGCCAACCTGGCTGTAGATTGTGCCAGAGAAGCCAAACACCGCCGCAAACCGGAACGGCGTGTAGTATTTGTCGAACAGGTTCTGCACTTCGAACGAAACCGACAGGTCCTCATCGGCGTTCTTCCAGGTGATCCGCAGATTGCCCAAGGTGACCGATGGATAGAAATCGATCGGACCGCCGCCGGTCAGACGACCGGCGCTGCTCGCCCCGACATTCGACAGATCAAAGCGCGGGGTCAGCGTTCCAGCCTTGCCCAGATCCAGTTTCTGCTGGATGCCAAAGCTCCACTTCCAGTTCGGCGAGACAATCGGATCGGTGATCAGGATCGCATTGCCAACCCGCGGGTCGATGGTGGACCAGTTGCCGGTCAGATGGCTGACCGAGGCATCGATGTCGAAGCCTTCCCAAGGCGTCGCAAACATTTCGATTTCGAAGCCCTTGATCTTGCCGTCACCGGCATTCTGGCGGGCTCCGCAAGGCGCGCTCGAACCCAGCGAAACACAGCTGATCAGTGGCAGCTGAATTGCCTGATAATCGTTGATGAAGCCCGAAACGTTGAGCCGCAGACGGCGGTCGAACAGATCGGTCTTGAGGCCGATTTCATAAGCCGTGACGCTTTCAGGACCGAAGCTGCCGTTGAGTGCTTGCGCGGCATCGAACGGACGCGCGGTCACCCCGCCGCCTTTGAACCCGGTGCCGACCGTGACATAGGCCAGCACGGCCGGGCTGAAGCGATAATCGGCAGAAATGCGCCAATCGACTTTGTTCCCGTCATAGGTTGCGGTCACCCCATCGAGCGCGCCGAGGAAATACGAAGGTGTGCCGTCAAAGTTCTTGCGGACGAAGGTGTAGTCCTTGTGCTCGTCGGTGTAACGCAGACCGGCGGTGATTGTCATATCCGGCGCCGGACGCAGGATCACCGTGCCGAACGCGGCCTTGCTGTCGGCATTGACCGGATCGTTGCCCTGGAACTGGAAGTTCAGTCCCGGCGCGATGTAGCGGATGTCCTGGCGGGTAAAGTAAACCGACTTTTGGTCGGAATAGAAACCTCCGACGGTCAGCTCACCAATGTCACCAAGTTTGGCGTTGAGGCGCAGTTCCTGACTGAAGAACCAGAACGACAAATCGTTAAACCCGCCCGCAGCCTTTGCGGCAGCCGGCGAGAAGTCATCGTCGGTGCCCCAGATCTGGCGATATGAACGAAATGCGGTGATCGACTGGATGTTGATCGAATCCGACAGATCGAACCGGGCGTTGGAAGAAATGCCCCAGCCATCGAACTTGGTGGTGTTGGGCATGAAATAGCCCTGTGCCACCTGGCCCCACGGACCGGGTGCACCCGCCCCGGGGGTCAGATCGTTGGCAGTCAGATAAAAGCTGGCATAGGTGCAGCGCGGCCCGCACATGAAGGGTGCCATTGCCGCGTTGGTCTGGGTTACAACTTCGCCCGCATTGGTGCGGTTCTCATAAGTGTAATCGGCGGTGATCGTGATATCGATCCCATCGGTCGGGCGCAGGCGCAACGCGCCGCGCACGCCCGAATAGTTGACCTCGCCCAGCTTGGACATCACGCAGCCGGCCGGAGTGCTTGGGAAAGCGGCGATACCAGCGGCGTTTCCGGGGTTCGCGCAGCCATAGTCGACCTGATCGATATAGCCGTTCTGGTGTTTGTAGACTCCGGCGATGCGGGCATCGATCCCTTCGGAGATGTTGAAGCCGGCGCTGGCGCGCACGTCGATCCGGTTGCGGCTGCCGGCCGCGATCGAGACGGTGCCTTCACCAGGACCGCCCGGCTTCTTCGAAAACAGTTTGATCGCGCCGCCGATCGAGTTGCGACCGGTCAGCGTGCCTTGCGGCCCGCGCAGCACTTCGACCCGTTCCAGATCGAGCAGATCAAAGATCCCGCCGGTCAGTGTCGGGTAATAGACGTCATCGACATACATGCCGACGCCGGGTTCATAAGCCGGGTTGAAATCGAACTGGCCGATCCCGCGGATCGAGGCGCCGAGCGAGGAACCGTAGGCACCGCCCATGGCGTTGAGCGTGACGTTTGGAGCCTGGCGGGCGATCTGCGACAGATCGGTCTGGTTGCGCGATTCGAGCAAGGTTGCGTCTACTGCCGTGATCGACAGCGGGGTGTCCTGAAGCTTTTGTTCGCGGAACTGGGCCGTAACCACGATCTCACGGCCGGATTCGGGTCCGTCCTCAACCGCGTCTTGCGCAAAAGCGGGAGTCGCGACGCCGATTGCGATCGCCGAAACGCCAACCGCAAGGCCAGCGCGCCACAGTGCATTCATGCCAGAATATTTGGACATAGTTCCCTCTCCTGTTCAGGCCTCTTCACGTGGGCCGACCCAAGGATTGTTAGTAAGACATACTAAAATCCGATTTGCAAGCACCAAGGCGATTTGCCGGAGAACGAACCTTGGGTGATGCAAAATGGTCACGATAGTTAAGGTTGAGAACATTCCCCTTGCGCAGAGGCGGACTGACCGATAGCCGAAAATGATGGGGAAACCGCCAGCCAATATCGCCGAAGCTGCCGAGCCGCACTTCGATCAACTGGTCCGCCTGCTCAAACTGGGCAGTTTCGTCAACGGGCCAATGAAAGATGGGGTTTGCGATCCTTCGGGGATCAGCCAGATCGAACTCAAGGTGATGATGGCGCTGGCCGGAGAAGGCGATCTGGCCGGGCATGACCTGGTCGAAATCATGGGCCTGCCCGCGATGAATATCAGCCGCGCGCTGGCTACCCTGAACGAGAAAGGCTGGATTGAAAACGCCACCGATCCCGACAACCGCCGCCGCCGCCCGGTTCGGCTGACCAAGGCAGGTGAAACAGAATATGAGCGGTTGCACCCTGCGGTTGCGTCGGTGGCAGAAGCCTTGCTCGGCGGGCTTAGCCCGGCCCAGCAGCGTCAGTTCGCCGCACTATCTGAAAAGATCATCGCCGCGATGACGCAATGGATCCGCGAGCATCACCAGGGTGTCAGGGTCTAAAGCGGATTGTCCAGCTTGATGACCTTCTCGGTCAGCTTGCGCTTGGCATACCAGGCCTGACGCGGCGCAGCGAAGGCTGCGAGGACCGGGGCATCGCGGCTGTAAAGATCGGCGAAGGTGCCCATCTTGCCATTGATGTCGGTCGCCATGGTGAAATACATGACATAGACCGGGAAAGTCTTGGTCATCGGAACCTTGGTGTATTCGCCCGATTTGACGATCGCGACCAGTTCGTCGGTGGTTTTGCCCGAGCCGAGAATTGCCATCGTCATGCCCAGCTGGATTGCTTTTTCGGTGCGGATGCAGCCATGGCTGAGCGCGCGGTAAGGGTTACCGAACAGGCTGCGCGACGGGGTATCGTGGATGAAGATCGCATGCGGATTGGGCATGTCGAGCTTCATATAGCCCAGCGCGTTTCTCGCCCCCGGTTGCTGAACCACCGTGATCGTGCCGTCTTTCGCCTTGGTGACCTTGTACCCCTCCTTGGCCGCTTGCGCCGGATTGCCGACCAGTCGCGCGCCAAGACCCTCACCGACAACGATTGACTGCGGGACGGTCCAGGTCGGATTGAAAATCACCCCCTGCACCACTTCGGCGAGCTGCGGTGTCGCGGTCTTGCCCGGCTTGCCAACCACGGTGCGGTACGAGCGGATGATCGAGTTATCGACCGTCAGCCGCAATTGAAACTCTGGCACGTTGGTCAGCAGATAAAACTTGCCGAGATCGCGCGGCAGCCAGCGCCAGCGATCCATATTGACCCGGATCAGGTTGCGCCTGGTCTTTTCAGCTTTGGGAGTCATGGCCAGCAGGCCCTTGAGCGCCGCATAGTCGGGAGTGGTGGGCGCAAGCGCGCCGAGCGTTCCGGGAATGTCCTTGCTGGCCAGCGCCTGGTTCATCACCGCCGCAGTCGGGCTGCGTTCGACATCGGTATCGATCACGAACCATTGCAGCCGCGAATCGATCCGGGTGCGGCCATCGCGCAAGTCCTCAACCAGCCAGCCAAAGCTCTTGCCCGCCTGGGCATCGAGCGCGGCGCCGGCCCCGCCAGCAATCGCCGCCTTCAAAGCAGCAGGTTGATAATCAGCCGGAATCAAGCCTTCGGCATCGATCGCTTCGATCACGCCAAGCAGCGAACGGGCATCGACTACGGTCCAGCTGAGCACCGGTTCTACCACGGGTTCGATCACCGGCAATTGCGGGGCAAGGCTGGGACTGGGGGTCGCGCTGGGCGTGGCCGCAGGTGCCGGAAGGATATTTTCCGGCTGCGCAGCGGCGTAGGCGACCGCAGACGTCAGCCCCAGGCCGAGCGCCAAGCCCAATCCCAACCGATATTTGCCCCACAGAATCATCATCAGCTCCAGCTTCGGATCGCGTTACAGTGCAACAAGTGACGCACCGCGCCGCAATTCATGCCCGTTTCGCCTTCGCGCTTCAAGCGTTGCTCAAAGCTGAATGCACTGCATTCGTGCAGCGAGTGGCGAAATGCCGCACTCTGCCAGTCGCCGCTATGGTTCGCCTGGCTGAGCGGAGCGAACTGGAGCCCAGGCGGTATCGGGCAGATCGACTGAAACAGCCAACGGGAAGCGCGGTGCGCGTTTTTCGAGGAATGCGGCCACCCCTTCGCGGACGTCGCCCTTGGCTCCAAGCGCGATATTCAGCGCGGCATCGACCGCCAGCGCGCCCTCCGGCCCATCCTGCGCCGAAAAATGCCACAACATTCGCCGGGTCAGCGCGAGCGCGACTGGCGAGCAGTTTTCGGCAATCTCCAGCGCCAGTTCGCGGGCGCGGCCTTCGAGCTGGTCAGCGGGGGCCAGTTCACTGACCAGCCCGGCCGTTAGCGCCTCCTGCGCAGGAACCAAGGCCCCGGTCATGCACCACTTGAGCGCGGTCGCGAGCCCGACCAGCCGCGGCAG
>CALMBN010000157.1 GCA_937860195.1 uncultured Novosphingobium sp. | reverse complement strand
ATTCGGTTGAATATCTGATCCCGAAATCACGCGTGATCGACGTCCAGGAAGGTGACTGGGTCAAGAAGGGCGATAACCTGATTTCCGGCTCGCCCGATCCGCACGACATTCTGGAAGTGCTGGGGGTAGAGGCGCTGGCCGAATACCTCGTCGCGGAAATCCAGGAAGTCTACCGGCTGCAGGGCGTGAAAATCAACGACAAGCACATCGAGGTGATTGTTCGCCAGATGCTGCAAAAGGTTGAAATCACCGACGGCGGCGATACCGTGCTGCTTGCCGCAGAGCAGGTCGACCGCGAAGAAATGGACGAACACAACGCCAAGCTCGCTCCCGGCCAGAAGCCGGCCGTGGGCAAACCGGTGCTGCTGGGCATCACCAAGGCGAGCCTCCAGACCCGTTCGTTCATCTCGGCGGCTTCGTTCCAGGAAACCACCCGCGTGCTGACGCAGGCGGCGGTTGAAGGAAAGAAGGACAACCTGATCGGGCTGAAGGAAAATGTGATCGTTGGCCGTCTGATCCCGGCTGGGACAGGTGCGGGCATGAACCGGCTTCGTGTCGCGGCATCCAGCCGCGATGCTGCGCTGCGTGCCAGCTATCGCAAACTCCAGGAAAGCCTGATCGCTCCCGCCAGTGCCGCTGAAGAGCACGCTGCGGAATTGGCGCAGGGCCCCGAAGCTGCGATCGGCGATGATCCACTGGCCGCAGTCGAAGGCGAAACCCACGGCCTCGATGCCGACGCGGGCGAATACCTGAACGCCGATGCGGCAGAGGGCGACGCGTAAGCCTCACCCCGCAACCAAACGACAACAAAAGGCCCCGCCGGATCGCTCCGGCGGGGCTTTTCGATTCGCGCCTTACAATCCGGCCTGCCTGCTGCTATCCTGGCACCAACGACCCGGCGCTGCTGGACAGATCGGTCTGGCGGTTGCCGCAAGGGACAACCCTGCTGTCCCACTCCTGCTCAATGGACAATCCCATGGCCAAATCACAAGCCCGATCAAGCCGCGAAGCCCGCAAGCCCAAAGCGCCCAAGGTCAAAACCAACGCCTCCAAGCCAAGCGAAAAGACCGGCGTGGTGCGCGGGCTGGATAATATGAAGAACAAATAGCAAGTCCCGGCCCTGGCTGCTGACTATCCTGCTGACAGCGTCGGCACTTGGCGCTAGAGGCGCGGCTCAATGCAACGCCTGCGCGCCTTGATTCTGACGCACCGCCAATTCGCGTTGGCACTTCTGGTGCTGGCGTTTTGCATCAAGGCGGTGATTCCCGCCGGACTTATGTTTTCCGCCTCGAAGGACCAAGTCCTGACCATTTCGATCTGTGCGGATGCGACAGGCGGCAGCAAGCAGATGCAGATTGTCCTGCCCGGTGGAAATCAAGGCAGCAACGATCCTGACAGCACGAAAGAGGAAGGCCAATGTGCTTTCTCCGGCCTCGCCAATCCGGCGATTTCGGGTGCATCGACAGTACTGCTCGCGCTGGCCTTTGCAGTCATTCTGGTGCTGGGCCTGGTACCGGATCGAGCGCTGCCATTTGTGCGGATCGCGCATCTGCGTCCGCCACTCCGCGGACCACCCGCATCAACCTGACATCCTGATCTGACGAGTTCGACTGACCTGCTTGCGCCAAGGCGTGAGCGGCAGGACCCGTTGATCGCGTTCGCGCAGCGTCGTCGGCGCACCGTGCAAAGTTGCGGGCCGGCGCATGCGCTCCAACTTCAGTTGATGCAATGCATACAGGGGCTAATTCCCATGACCAGATTTCAAACCACTTCGGCCATCGCACTTGCGCTGGCTTTGCTACCTGCCGCTGCTTACGCCAGCGATGAGGATCAGACTTCTCGTGCTCGAGAGGCCGATACCAGTTTCTCGATCGGGGAGATCGTCGTCACCGCGCGTGGGTTGGCGGGCAAGACGGACAATGTCCTGACTTCGGTTGATCAACTAGGCGGAGATGTCGCCCGGAATGCCGATGTCGACAATGTCTTCGAGCTGGTCGGTCAGATGCCAGGGATCCTGGTGACCGACTTCAACCAGGGCACCACCAGCGGCAAGTTCTCGATGCGGGGCTTCAACGGCGAGGGGAACATCAACGCGGTGAAGCTGCTGGTCGACGGGATCCCTTCAAACAGCAACGATGGCAACATGCCATATATCGATACGGTGTTCCCGTTGAACATCGAGGTAATCGAGGTTGTGCGCGGGACCTCCGATCCGCGCTTTGGCCTGCACGCAATTGCTGGAAGCGCGAATATCGTCACCCGGTCTGGCGGCACCTATCTTGATGCGCGCGGTTCGGTCGGCAGCTACAACACATGGGAAGGCCAGCTGGTCGCCGGTCTGGAACGTGGCAAGCTGTCGCAGAACTTCCAGATCGCATACCGGGATGGCCGCGGGTTCCGCCAACATGGCGAAGCGCGGCGGCTGAGCTTGTCCGGCAAGTGGGGGCTGAAGCTGGGCGAGGTTGCGAAGCTTGGCGCCATTGCCCGCTACTATGATGCTGATGCGCTCGAGCCGGGTTACCTGACCTTTGCCGACAGCCGCAACAATCCGCAGATGACCAATGCCTACAATATGTCAGATGGTGATGCGCGAAACATCCAGCAATATGCCCTGACAGCCGATGTGTCCTTTTCTGATCGGTTCGATTGGTCAAGCAGTGCCTATTTCAACCGGCTGCGCGACGATCGTTACGTCAAGTTCTCAGCCGGGGCATCACAGCAGAGACGGTTGACCGAGGAGAACCATTACGGTGCCTCAACCGCGCTTCGTTGGCGCGGTGATCTCGGTGGAATGGCGCTGATGCTCGAAGCGGGCGGCGATGTGCAATGGCAGGACAACAAGTCCCTGCGGTGGCTTTCGGTAGCCCGTGTGCCCACCAGTCAAACCCGTGATCAGCAATTCGATCTGGCCGTTGGGGGCGTTTATGTCCAGGCGGTCCTGGAACCCGCAACGTGGTTGCGGATCACGCCTGCATATCGGGTTGACTGGGTCGGCGGCGGCTTTTCGAACCGCCTCAATGGCACGATCGCACCGATCAACGCCTATGGCTCAATCGACCAGCCCAAGCTTTCAGTCGCGCTGCTGCCGGCCCATGGGCTGACGCTTTACGGAAACTGGGGCAGGACCTTTCAGATCGGGCTTGGGTCAGGTGCCTATCTGATCCCGCCGCGCGTGATCGACCTTGCCCCTTCGATCAATGAAGGCTGGGAGTTGGGTGCGAAATACCAGATCGGCAAGACGTTTGAGGCGCGCATTGCCTATTGGCAGCAAAGCGCAACCGGTGAAATTGCCCGCAAACTCAATGATCCACTTGGCGATTTTGAGAATGTCGGCGCGACAGATCGCAAAGGTGTCGATCTGCAAATGAGCCTGCGCCCTTTGGCGGACCTCTCGGTCTGGGGAGCCCTGGCCTGGCAGGAAGCAACCATCACCGTTCCGGCCCCCGCGACGCCGCAATTCGCTGGCAATGAGATCGACCACACACCGCACTGGTTGTGGTCAGGTGGGATCGATTGGTCCCCTTTGGAGGCCCTGACCTTGTCGCTAAGCGGAAAGGGGCAGTCGTCCTACTACCTCTCCAGTGCCAACGCAGAGGGCACATGGGGACGGATGACTGTGTTCGATGCCAGCCTGCAATATCAGCTGAACGAGACCATCGAGCTGAAATTGGTGGTCAAGAACCTGGGCGGCAACTTCTACGAGTATGTCTGGTGGGACGGCGCGCAGACGCTTCACAGCCCCGCCAATGGGCGGAACGTGACCGCCAGCGTGCGGCTGCACTTCTGATGCGGCAGACGGGGGACAAGCTGCGCCGCGCGGTTCGCAAGACACACTTGTTGCTGGGGCTGAGCTTTGGCGGCCTGCTTGTCCTCCTCGGTCTGACCGGATCGATCCTCGCCTTCTATCCTGAGCTTGATGCCATGCTGCATCCCATGCTCCGGGTGGAAGGTTCGGCTCCGCCAGATTGGGACCGAGCGCTCAAGACCCTGCGAGCAGTCTATCCGGAAAAGCAGGGACCATGGCGGTTTGAAGTTACCGACGCGCCCGGAGCGATCCCGATCCGTTACTACAAGCCGCCAGAGCGCGAAGGCCTTGCTTTCCGTCCGATGATGGCCTGGCTTTCCCGCGATGGAAGCCAGGTCATCCGGCGTGACTACTGGGGTGAATATGCTGTCACATTCGTCTACGATCTGCACTACCGGCTGTTGCTGGGCGAGACAGGCGGAACAGTTTTGGGCTGGCTTGGCATTGCACTGATTGCCCTGCTGCTGAGCGGCCTCTGGGCTTGGTGGCCGCGTGGCTCTTGGGGCAAGGCCTTTCGCCTTAAGCGACATGCCCCGGCGCAGCGCTCTCTGCGCGATTGGCACAAGCTTGCCGGGCTCTCTGGTGGTGGATTCCTTCTGATCCTTACGGTCACAGGCGTAATGCTTGAACTGCCAAACGAAAGCGATGCCGTGCTAAACGCGGTCGGCTTTGAGGTCGAGCATTCGCCTCACGTGCACGATCGAAGGGCATCAGTGACGAACCCGGCCATCATTCCACCCTCTCAGGCAATTGGCGCCGCCAGGAACGCACTTCCTGGCGCTCGTCTGGCATGGATCGAAACGCCTTCAACGAACGGGGGCAACTATCGCCTGCGCATGCAGGTGGCAGGGGATCCAAGCGACCGATTCCCCCACAGCTTTGTTTGGGTGAGCGGCACGACTGGCCAAGTCGCCGTTGTTCAGGATGCCCGAAAAGCCGCCTCCGGAACAACAATCAACAATTGGGTCCATCCGCTTCACGATGGGTCAGCAATTGGACTGTTCGGAAGGGTTCTTGTGGCCATTCTCGGGCTTTTCCCGCTTGCATTGTTTGTGACCGGTTGGTTGCGCTGGCGCATACGGCGAGGAGGAAGCGTAAATGTCTGAATGCCTTATTCCCACTCAATTGTCCCCGGAGGCTTCGACGTATAGTCATAGACTACGCGGTTGATGCCTTTGACCTCGTTGATGATCCGCGTTGCGCAGCGGCTCAAAAACGCCGCGTCGAAGGGGTAGATGTCGGCGGTCATGCCGTCGGTGCTGGTGACCGCACGCAGCGCGCAGACGTTGTCATAGGTGCGGCCATCGCCCATCACGCCGACGGTCTTGACCGGGAGCAGCACCGCGAACGCCTGCCAGATCGCGTCATACAGACCGGCATTACGGATTTCTTCAAGGTAGATCGCGTCGGCCTTGCGCAGCACGTCGCAGCGTGCGCGGGTCACCTCGCCTGGGATGCGGATGGCGAGGCCCGGGCCGGGGAAAGGGTGGCGGCCAACGAACACTTCGGGCAGGCCGAGTTCACGGCCGAGCTCGCGCACTTCGTCCTTGAACAGCTCGCGCAACGGCTCGACCAGTTGCATGTTCATCCGTTCGGGCAGGCCGCCGACATTGTGGTGGCTCTTGATCGTCACGCTTGGCCCGCCGGTGAAGCTGACGCTCTCGATCACGTCCGGGTACAGCGTGCCTTGCGCAAGGAATTCGGCCCCGCCGATCTGCTTGGCCTCAGCCTCGAACACGTCGATGAAGGTCTTGCCGATGAATTTGCGCTTGGCTTCAGGGTCGGTGACGCCTTCCAGCCCGCCCATGAACAGTGCGGAGACATCCTTGTGGATCAGCGGGATATTGTAATGGCCGCGGAACAGGCTGACGACCTGCTCGCTTTCACCCATCCGCATCAGCCCGTGATCGACATAGACGCAGGTCAACTGCTCGCCGATCGCCTCGTGGATCAGCACTGCGGCAACCGCTGAGTCCACGCCGCCAGACAGCCCGCAAATCACCTTGCCCTTGCCGACCTGCGCGCGGATTTCCTCGACCTTGGTCTTGCGGAATTCAGCCATGGTCCAATCCCCGGCGAGGCCGCAGACGTGGCGAACGAAGTTCTTGTAGAGCTTGCCGCCGTCAGGAGTGTGGACCACTTCGGGGTGGAACTGCATCGCGTAGATGCGCTTTTCGTCGTTGGCGATCACCGCATAAGGCGCGCCGGAACTGGCGGCAACCGGCCGGAAGCCGGGCGCCAGCGCGGTCACCTTGTCGCCGTGGCTCATCCACACCTGGTGGGTTTCGCCTGTCGCCCAGAGGCCATCGAACAGCGCGCAGCTGTCGGAAATTTCGATGAAGGCGCGGCCGAATTCGCCGCTCTCACCAGGCAGTACTTCGCCGCCCAGCTGGTGCATCAGCGCCTGTTGGCCATAGCAGATCGCCATGATCGGCAGACCACTTTCAAGGATCTCGGCGGGGATGCGCGGGCCATCCAGATCGAGCACTGAGGCTGGTCCGCCCGACAGGATGATCCCCTTGGGCTGCATCCGCTCAAACGCAGCGGCGGCGCTGGTGAACGGGGCAATTTCGGAATAGACTCCGGCCTCGCGCACGCGCCGCGCGATCAGCTGGGTGACCTGGCTGCCGAAATCGACAATCAGGATGGAATCGGAAGGCTGGATGGTCATGGTGGGCCGATAAAGAGGCGCACGCCCCGGCGCAATACGAACCTCGCTATTTTGTCACAAGCGCCCTCAGGTCGGTCTTGAGCAGCTTGCCGATGTGGCTGCGCGGCATTTCACCAATCGCATGAAGCGCCGAGACGCGCTGGGTCTTGCCCAGGCGGCTGTTGGCGGTGCTGCGGATGTCTTCCAGCTGATCCTCGCCCACGCCCGGTTTCAGCACAACGAAGCCGACCGGGGTTTCGCCCCAGGCTTCGCTGGGCACACCGACCACTGCGGCTTCGGCCACGCGATCATCCTTGGCCAGTTCGGCTTCCAGATCGACCGGGAAGATATTGAATCCGCCAGAGATAATCACGTCCTTGGTCCGGCCGACCAGCTCGACAAAGCCGTCTTCATCGACCCGGCCGATATCGCCCATGCGCTGCCAGGTCGATCCGTCAGCAGGATCGATCCAGTACCCTTCGCGGGTCTTTTCGGGCTGGTTTTTGTAGCCCAGCATCATCGTCGGGCTTTTGCCGACCAGTTCACCGGCGGTTCCGGGGGGCACTTCGTTCAACAGTTCGTCGATCACTTTGAGCGAATGCCCCGGCGCGGGAAAGCCAACCGTGTGGAGCTTGTCCGGATGCTCGTGGACCGGGAAGATACAGGCCACCCCGCCCTCGGTCATGCCATAGATCTCGATCAGCCCGCCGGGCATCCGCGCCAGCACTTCGGCCTTGAGATCGGCCGGGAAGGGGGCGCTGGTGCAGTATTTCATCCGCATCGAAGTCAGGTCGTAATCGTCAAAATGCGCATACTGCATCAGCCGGCGATACTGCACCGGGACCAGCATGGTGTGGGTGCAGCGCTCACCCGCCGCGCGCTCCAGCCATTTCTGGACGTCGAACTTGCCCATCAACGAAGCGCAGCCGCCCGAATACATCGTCGGCAGGAACACCGCCATGGTGGTGTTTGAATAGAGCGGGGTCGAACAGATTGTACGGCTATCTGCACCGTAATTGTTGGCCGCGCGAAAGGTCATCTGCCGCCAGCGCATCCCGTGGCTATGAACGATGCCCTTGGGAATCCCGGTGGTGCCGGATGAATAGATGATGTTGAGGGGGTCGGTCTCAGCCGGTTCAAATGGCGCGGCGACTGTGCCTTCGGGTGCCATGAAAGTGTCCAGTTCCTCATCGAGCACGATTTGGCAGGTGCTCGGCAGATTGAACCCGCCCAGTTCGGTCAGCTTGGCCCGGTCGATGAACAGGTGCTTGGCGCCCGAATCCGCTGCCATCCCGGCCAATTGCTCGGGGCTGGCGCTGGTGGTCAGCGGCGCGGCGCAGCCCCCGGCGCGGATCGCGGCGAGGTAGACCAGCGCGTAGTTGACGGTGGTGGTGCCGAGTATCGCCACCGCCTGGCCGCGTTCAAGCCCATCAGCCTGCAACCGCGCGGCAATCCGCTCGACCAGGTCCGCGGTTTCGCGCCACGACAATTCGGTGGTGCCGTCATAAAGCGCCGGAGCATCCCCGCGATACGCGCCCCAAGCAGCGATCAGCGCGGGAAACGAACCGAATTCGGCATCGAGCTGGGCGGCAGGATCGGTTGGCATGGGGCGGCGTCCTCGGCGTGAAAGGTCACAAATGCTACGCCAACGCGATGCCGCAGTGCTGCAGGTCTGGCAATCCTTGTTCATCCAGTTGCAAAATACGCAACACCTCTGACCGGCTTTGCACTGGTAAACTCTACTAATCTGCTTATGTTGCATTTGCGAACTGACTTCGCAGACGCAAACAGGAGATACCCCATGCGCAGCATCGTTTCGATCATGCTGCCGATCATCGCCGCGGCTTCGGTCACCGGTCTGATGTTTTCCGCCACGCTGGCCTAAGCGCGGCGGATCGGCACACCTCCCAACCGCAAAGGGCAGCGGCGCCTCGGCACCGCTGCCCTTTCGCATCCGTGGTTCAGCCGCGGTCCTGATCCAGCCGTTCGCGCAGCCGCTTGAGTTGGGCGAGCAGGCTTAGCAACTCTTCACGGGCATAGACGCCGTCAACCAGCGGCAGCAGCGGTGCGACGGCGGCGATGCAGGATTCTCGCATCGCCCGGCCGTCAGCGGTGAGTTGCACCAGTTTGCCGCGGCCATCGGCTGGGTCGGGCAGCACTTCAACCAGTTGCCGCTGGATCAATCGCCCGACTGTGCTGGTCATGGTCGCCCGGCTGACCTGAATCGCATCGGCCAGCCGCGCGGGAGACTGCGGCGCGCCTGCGATCCGGGACAAGTGGTGCAAGACCGTGAACTGGGCGCGGGTCATGCCGGCGGGCAGCGCGCGCTCAAAAGCGGTTCCGGCCAGCTGGTCAATGATCCCGATTTCGGTGAACAGCTGAAAGGCGAGCGGGTCTTCGGTCATGGCAACAAATGAGCCTCCAGCGGGTAGCGCGCGGTTGGCGGAGCCAGCTCTGCTGAGCCCAGTCGCACCAGCATTTGCAACCGCTGGCCCGGCTCTGGTGCCAGCAGTTCGTGCACTTGGGCATAGAGTTTCGTCATTTCGGGGTACTCCTGCAAGGCCTGGCTGAGCGGATGGATCGCAGTGCCATTCGCTGCGGCGCGCAGGGCCAGCCGGGCATAGGTCCGGCCCGCCGCAAGCTGGCTGGCGCGGCTGTTGCCAGATGTCGTGATCCAGGCTGCGGCCGGGATGGTCGCAATCGCTTGCTGCAAGTCCTTCAGGCCGATCTCGAAGGATTGGCTGGTCGGATCGGCCAGACTGGCGCGCGACGTGATTCCCAGCAGCGCGGTCGCTTCGATCATCGGCCCGGACAGCGCCAGCCCATCGGGCTGCGCATCGATCTCTGCCGCGCCAATCCGCATCAGCCCGACGCTTTCCAGATGCGCGTGCGGTGTGGTCATTTCGAGTGTCATCGCCGACACTGCGATCCGCCGCAACTGCGCCAGCCTTACCGGGTCTTCGCTCAGCACAACCCCCGGCTCCGCAAGCTGTGCGAGCGCGCCAATGGGCAAGGGCCCGTATGGTCGCCGAACGGTCCGGCGCAAGGGTATCGCTGCAAACAAGGCATCTGGCCGGACCGAGGGATCAGGCCGGAAGGTCAATCGGGCGACGGCACGCTGGTCCAGCCGGGGCTGCGGCTCGCCTTCGGGAAACGGCTCTACATCGACCCGCAGCCCCCGGTGGCTGGCGGCAATCGCGGCAAGTTCGATGAACGCGCCAAAGCCTAGCGTAATTTGCCGGTCGAACGGATCGGTCTGCGGCAACCGCTTGCCCAGATCGCAGCTCAGCACGGCACGGTCCGTCCCCTCCAGCTGGATAAGCCAGGGCTGGCGGTTGTGCGGATTGGGGGCCAGAATGGCATGGCGGAAGGCATCAAGCCGGGCATCAGCGACCGGCTTCGACAGGCTTTGCCAAGGCGCGATGGCCGAAACCGGCATCCGCCTGACCCGCCAGGTTCCCGCCGCGGCGCTGCCAATCAGCACTCCGCCCAGTCCCAGCAAAACGTCGCGCCGACCAGCCATACCACAATCTCCTTTTTGATTCGATATCAAACTAGATAGTTCGATATCAAATCAATTCCGGATTGGCAAGCGGTCGGACGGAATTATCCGGCCAGCAGCTTCACCAGGTCGAACAGGTAATCGCGCCCTTCATAGAGCGAGCGTACTTCGAGCCGTTCGTTAAGACCGTGAGTGCCGTTGCCATCGGGATCGCCCCACGGACCGGGCACGCCATAGGTCGGGATGCCGACAGCTGCCAGGTAGACCCCGTCGGTCGCGCCGGTCAGCATGGTCGGGATCATCGGCACTCCCGGCCAATGCTTGGCGGCAAGCCGCTCCATCGGCCCGATCAGCCAGGGATGCATCGGCGGGGCTTTGGCAATCGGCTTGCCGCGCACCTTTTGATCGACCTTGACGGCCGGGTTGCCGATCGCTGCTTCGAGCATGGCCTGCGTTTCATCAGCAGTGCGCCCGGGAAACATCCGGCAATTGACGTTGGCGGTGACCCGCTGCGGAAGCGCGTTCTGGGCGTGTCCGCCATCGATCAAGGTCGCGATGCAGGTGGTGCGCAGCATCGAATTGTACATCTTGTCCGAGCTGACCAGGTCTTCCGCCTCCTTGTCGACCGGGTTGTTGGAGAGCGCGACCATCGCCTTGCCGATCGGATCTGGCCGGATCGCCCCGGCCCGTGCGAAGAAAGCGCGGGTGGTGTCGTTGAACTCCATCGGGAAGCGGAACTCGCGGACCTTGGCCAAGGCATCGGCCATCACGTAAATCGCGTTGTCGCGTATCGGGCGCGACGAATGACCACCGGGGTTGGTCGTGGTCAGGGTGAAATCCTGATAAGCCTTTTCGCCGACCTGCACGGTCTGGACCATCAGCTTGCCTTTGCCGTCGCTCTGTCCGCCGCCGCCTTCATTGAGCGCGAACTCGGCATCGATCAGTTCGCGCTTGTTCTTGGCGAGCCAATCCGCACCGTTGAACGCGCCGCTGGTTTCCTCACCGCAGGTCAGCGCCAGTTTGATCGTGCGCTTGGGCTTGTATCCGGCCTTGGCCATGCGGATCAGCGTATCGGTCCAGATCGCAGCCTGGGCCTTGTCGTCCGACGTGCCGCGAGCATAGAAATAGCCGTTCTCCTCGATCAGGGTGAACGGATCGCGGACCCAATCCGCGCGCCTCGCTTCAACCACATCGACATGGGCCAGCAGCAACATCGGTTTCAGCGTTTTCGAAGTGCCTGGATAAACCACCACCAGTCCGCCGTCCTTGGGATGCTCTGGCACCGCAAACAAGGTCATCTGGCTGTCGGGAATCCCTGCGGCCCCAAGCCGCGCCGCCATCCGCTCGGATGCGAGTGTGCAGCTCCCGGCCGATAGCGTGGTGTTGGTTTCGACCAGCTCCTTGTAAAGCGCCCGGAATTCGGTCTGATCAGGGCGCGGAGCGTTACTTTGCGCAAAAGCGGCCCCGGCGATCAGCGAGGCCCCTATCATCATCGCGGCAACTTTCTTCATCGCATGTCTCCCTGACTCGTGAATGGTCGGAGTTGAGCAGGATTTGCCTGTGGATGGAAGGGGGCAGCAAGGGTTTCGAAAGTGGCTCGAAATCCCTATATCCTCAGCATGTCCGAACCAACCGATACTCCGCCCGAAAATATCCCCAACGCCAATGCCTATGGTGCCGATCAGATCAAGGTCCTCAAGGGCCTCGACGCGGTGCGCAAGCGGCCGGGCATGTACATCGGCGACACCGATGACGGCTCCGGCCTGCATCACATGGTCTATGAGGTCGTCGATAACGCGATCGACGAAGCGCTGGCCGGGCACGCCACCGACGTGAT
>CALMBN010000156.1 GCA_937860195.1 uncultured Novosphingobium sp. | reverse complement strand
ATAGGGCGCTTTCAGACTTGCCCCGCGTGATCCCAGCGCGCCATCGACATAGAGCTTGACCCCGTTCAGCCGCAGCCGCTCGTCATAGAGCCATGGTGTTGGTCCCGGGCCGCCGATCAGTGCCATCTGATCGGTGCCGCCAGCATAGGCCATGATCCGAATGTTGAGCCGGCCAGCGTCTCCGGCACGACGATAGGTCTGCCAGTCTTCAATCGTTGTGCCCATATCGGCAATTGCGGTTACGCCGCGGCCGGGCAAGATGTCCTGCGCCTTGGTCAGCGCCAGATCGCGATCCTCCGGGCGGGGTGGGGGGACCTTTGCGTCTACCAGTTCCATCGCGTTATCAACGAGCACGCCAGCTGGTTTGCCGCCCGAAGCGACCCGCTCGATCTTGCCGCCCGCAGGGTCTTTGGTCGTCGCCGTCACTCCGGCCAAAGTCAGCGCGCGGGTGTTGCCCCAGCCGGCGTGGCCATCGACCCGGGAAAGCCAGACCGGCCGATCCGGCACCACCGCATCGAGCTCAGCCGCGGTGGGAAAGCGCTTTTCCGGCCACAGTTCCTGATTCCAGCCGCGCCCGATGATCCACGGGCGTTCGGGGTGGGCCTTGGCATAGGCTCCGATCAGGCTCAGCGCTTCAGGCAATGACTTCGCCTCGGTAAGGTCAAGCGTCAGTGCCGAAAAGCCCAGCGAGATCACGTGGCCGTGGCTGTCAATCAGCCCGGGGATAACGAACCTGCCGTTGCCATCGACCTTCCAGGTCGGCCGTTCGGGCCGCTTGTCGTCGCGGTGCAACACTTGCTTGATCCGGCCGTCGTCGGCGATCACCAATCCAGTGAACCGGTCGATCCCGCCGGTCGCGTCGATTGTCACTCCGTCGATGTTATCGACCAGTGTATCGGCGAGTGCAGGGGCGGACAGGGCAAGAGCAAATCCAGCAGCGCCAGCCAGCAACAAACGCATCATGCTTTCCCCCTCCGTGGCAGGCGGCGGACAAGCGCAGAGGTATCCTGCCGTCCGCCGCCCAGTGCCTGTACTTCTGCATAGAATTGGTCGATCAGCGCGGTGACGGGCAACGAGACGCTGAGCGAGCGTCCTTCCTCCATGGTCAATCCCAGATCCTTCCTCATCCAGTCGACTGCAAAGCCGAAGTCAAATTCGTCGCGGGCCATGGTGTGCCAGCGGTTGTCCATCTGCCAGCTTTGTGAAGCCCCGCCAGAGATGGCCTCATAGACCTTGTCGAGATCGAGGTGGGCAGCTTCAGCAAACCGCAGCGCTTCGGACAAGCTGGCAAGAATTCCTGCAAAGGCAATCTGGTTGACCATTTTGGTGGTCTGACCCGCGCCAGCCTTGCCGACATGGACAATCCGCTTGGTATAGGCTTCCATCACCGGGCTGGCCGCTTCGATCGCATCAGGCCGCCCGCCGCACATCACAGTCAGTGTGCCGTTCTCGGCCCCGGCCTGCCCGCCAGTGACGGGGGCATCCACGCAGTGCACCTGCAAGTCGCGCGCCTCGACTGCGATCTGCCGGGCAATCCGGGCCGAAACGGTGGTGTGGTCGATAAAGGTCGCGCCATGGCGGATGCCTGCGAATACCCCGGTTGGGCCGAGCACGACATCGGCAAGGTCATCGTCGTTGCCGACACAAGTCAATACAACGTCTGCGCCCTCCGCCGCCTCTGCGGGAGTGGTCGCGACCCGGACAGCGAGGCCGGGGTTGGCCTCTTGCCAGCGCGCCGCGCGCTCCGGGCTGCGGTTATAGATCGTCAACTTGTGGCCAGCCGCGCCGATGTGCCGCGCAATCGCGCCGCCCATCACACCCAGGCCCAGAAAGGATACATTGCGGGAAGTGCTCATGGCAGTGTTGTTTAGCGGCTTTTCCCTCAAAGCAAAGCAGGCTTGCAGACACGCATTTGATGGTTTCCCCGCGTTTCGCTTTGCGTTACGGCCCCGGGCCTATGACCCAGACCGCTGAAACCGCCGCAGACCTGCTGACCCTTGCCGATGTCCGTGCTGCGGCCACTCGGATCGAAGGGCATGTCGTCCGAACCGCGATGGATTACAGTCGCACGCTTTCGCAGATCACCGGGGCGGACGTCTGGCTGAAATTTGAAAACTTGCAGTTCACGGCAGCTTACAAGGAGCGCGGCGCGCTTAACGCGATGCTGCTCCTGGGCGGGGACCGGCTCAATCGCGGAGTGATCGCGGCCTCGGCCGGCAATCATGCGCAGGGGCTGTCTTACCACGGCACCCGGCTGGGCGTGCCGGTGACGATCGTCATGCCCAAGACCACACCATCGGTGAAGGTCATGCAGACAGAGGCGGTGGGCGGCAAGGTCGTGCTGTTTGGCGAGAGTTTCGACGAGGCCTATGCGCACGCGCGCGAGTTGGAAAACGAGCTGGAGCTGACCTTTGTCCACCCGTTTGACGATCCCCACATCGCAGCCGGACAGGGCACGGTTGCGCTGGAAATGCTCGAACAGGTGCCTGACCTCGACATGCTGGTGATCCCGGTCGGCGGGGGCGGGCTCGCATCGGGAATGGGCACGGCGGCGCGCGCGATCAAGCCCGGGATCGGCTTGATCGGGGTTGAGGCCAAGCTGTTTCCATCGATGTACAACCGGCTCAAGGGCAAGAACCTGCCATCGGGCGGTGACACCCTGGCCGAAGGGATCGCAGTCAAGGAGCCGGGTGAATTCACCTCCAGAGTGCTGGCCGGGCTGCTCGACGATTTCGTGCTGGTCACCGAGGCCCAGCTTGAAACCGCGGTGGCGCTGCTGCTTCAGATCGAAAAGACCGTGGCCGAAGGCGCGGGTGCAGCGGGCCTTGCGGCGGTGATGGCTTACCCCGAATTGTTCAAAGGCAAGAAGGTTGGCATCCCGATTACCGGCGGCAATATCGACACTCGCCTGCTCGCCAATGTCTTGCTGCGCGACCTTGCCCGCTCTGGCCGCCTTGCAAGGCTCCGGTTGACCCTGCAGGACCGCCCTGGCGCGCTGTTCAAGGTGATGCGCGAGTTTGACAAGCACAACGTCAACATTATCGAGATCTATCATCAGCGGATCTTCACCCACCTGCCGGCCAAAGGCCTGAGCGCCGACATCGAGTGTGAAGCGCGCGACCGCGAACAGCTTGATGCGCTGGTCGCGACGCTGCGCGAAAAGGGCTATGTGGTGGACCAGGTGGAGCTGGGCTGACTTAACGCTTTCCCCGGCACCTGTCCCGTTTTGCGCTGGTCCGGTCGACATTTTTCCCCGCTGTGCACAATAAGCCCTGCTTAACCGTGTTTCGTGGTTAAAGTTCTTTCAACCGGCCCGCGCCCCATGCATAAAGCAGCCTGATTGAGGCTTTTTGGATGGATTTCCCTCGCGTGACGGCTCCTGTTCGCTTTCCCCGGTTCTTCGTCACGAGCCCCAGCCCGTGCCCCTATCTGCCTGGCCGGATGGAGCGCAAGGTCTTTACCGAGCTGAAGGGGCCCCACGCCGAAGAGCTGAACGATGCGCTCGGCCGGATCGGGTTCCGCCGCAGCCAGACGGTCGCCTATCGCCCGTCCTGTACCGATTGCAGCGCGTGTGTTTCAGTGCGGGTGGTGGCGGATGAATTCCGCCCCTCGGCCAGCCAGAAGCGCACGCTCAAGCGCAATTCAGACCTGGTCGCAACGATCTGCCGCCCATGGTCGACCGCCGAACAGTTCGAGCTGCTTCAGCACTATCTGGGCCAGCGTCATCCCGGCGGCGGGATGACCAATATGGACGAGGTCGATTTCGCCGATATGGTTGAACACACCCCGGTCGATAGCTGGGTGATCGAATATCGCGAGCCGAGCATCGATGGCCGCCCCGGCGCGCTGGTCGGGGCCTGCCTGACCGACCGGCAGGGCGATGGCCTGTCGATGATCTACAGCTTTTACGAGCCTGAACATACTGGCCGGGAAGGGCTGGGCAACTACATCATCCTCGATCACCTTCGCCGTGCTCAGGACGAGGGACTGGCCTTCGTCTATCTTGGCTATTGGGTTCAGGGTTCGGCCCGGATGCAGTACAAGATCCGCTATCGCCCGATGGAGCGGCTCGGTCGGCAGGGCTGGACACGTCTGGGCGAGGGCGAGCAGGACGACCTGATCAGCGCCGCCGCCGCGATCCGCCGTGACACTGCCCAGCCGCTGGATGGGCGCACCAAAGACGGCGCGCACGGGGTCCAGGAACAGTACCGGGTGGTGGGTTAGGCTCTCTCGGCCAGCACCGAATCGTCAAGCCAATGCGCGGCCAGCGCGCCGGCGAACTGTGCGGTGACAAAGCCCGCCACGCTGCCTGGCGCAATCCCCGCAAAGGTATCGGAAAGGCTGCGGGCAAGCGTGATCGCCGGGTTGGCGAAGCTAGTCGAAGAGGTGAACCAATAGGCCGCAGTGATGTAGAGCGCGACGCTCGCCGGAACGGCGGCTGGGCGGTGCCGCACCGTGAGCAGGATTGTGGTGACCAGACCGAAAGTGGCGATAAATTCGCCCAGCCATTGGCCAGGTCCGTCGCGAAAATGGGTTGAGACTTGCAGCTCCGGCAGATCGAACATGGCGTGGGCCGTGCAGACACCGAGCACTCCGCCGAGCAGCTGGGCCGCCATCGTCGCAGCCAGCCCCTGCCAGCAGCAATCCCCGCGCAGCCGCATCACCAGGCTGACCGCCGGGTTGAAGTGCGCTCCCGATACCGGCCCAAGCATCGTGATCAGCACGAACAGCATTGCCGCCGTGGCGATCGTGTTGCCAAGCAGCGCCACAGCGACATTCCCGCCCGCCATCTGCTCGGCCATGATGCCCGAGCCGACTACCGTGGCAAACAAGAAGTAGCTGCCTAGCGCTTCGCCCCACAACCGCTGCCTCATGCTGCACCCTCCATCGCACCGATTCGGGTGATCGCGGCCTGAGCCTGGGTGCGGTCCAATGCCGCCAGATCGATGGCCATGAAAGCCCGGACCCGCATTTCCAGCAGCCGCCAGGTCATGGCAAAGGCGGCATCAACTTCGCTATCGCTGCCAATCACATCAGCCGGATCGGGCAATCCCCAGTGCGCGCGCAAAGGGGTGCCGGGAAATACCGGGCAGGCCTCGCCAGCGGCATTGCCGCAGACGGTAATCGCCAGATCAATCTCTGGCGCATCAGGGCCGCTGAATTCCAGCCAGCTTTTTGATCGAAACGGGGCGGTATCGATCCCATGGGCTGCAAGCAGCCGCAGCGCGCCGGGATGCGGCACGCCCCTGGGCTTGCTCCCCGCGCTGTAGGCCGTCACCCGGCCAGCGCCGAGAAGGTTGAACAGCGCCTCGACCAGGATCGAGCGGGCCGAATTGCCGGTGCAAAGCACCAGGACCGAACGAACCTGAACCATGGTTAGCCGCAGCAGCCGGTGTTGGCGGCGGCAGGTGCAGCCGGAGCCTGCGGCGCACAACAGGCGCCCGCAGCGGCATTGGCCGATGCCAGCTGCTTCAGTTCTGGCGAGATGCCATAAACCGTGGATTGGCCATTGGTCAGGAACGCTTCCCAGACCACGCCATCAGGATCGGCGATCCAGCTCTTCTCGGACTGGGCATAGCAGCAGGTGGTCGCGCCTTCTTCCAGCACCGGGGCACCTGCAGCTTGCAGGCGGCCATAGACCTCGGCCAGTTCGCCCTGATCTTCAACTTGCAGGCCGAGATGCTCCACGCCTTTGACCGCGCCGCATTTCTGCGAGATCGCGAAGTTGACCCGGGGGTCTTCCAGCATCCATTTGGCATAGTCCGGCTTGGTCACGCTGGGCGCAGCGCCGAACAGGCCGGAGTAGAAAGCGATCGAGGCATCGAGGTTTTCAACCCCGACGTGGACGTGAAAACGCTTCATGAGGCGATCCTTTCGGCTGTTTGCGTGGGTGCACAGCTGCCACCGGCGCAGCAGTTTTCGGTGAGGTAGGAGAGCAAGCCGTTCATCGCGGCAAAGTCTGCGGCATAGATGATCGAGCGGCTGACCCGGCGCTGGCTGACAAGGCCTGCATGGCTCAGCTGGGCGAGATGAAAGCTGAGCGAGGAAGCGGGAATGCCCAGTGCCTCGGCCAGCGCGCCGGCAGCCAAGCCGTCTGGCCCGGCCTGAACCAGCAAGCGGTACGCAGCAAGACGGTGTTCCTGCGCCAGCGCGCCGAGCGAACGGACTATGGACTCAGGTTGCATCGGCATCCTTTCATGATTCGATATAAATCGAAATATGGAAGGATTGGGGGAATGTCAACCGCTAGCCGAAGGCAAAAAAGGCCCCCTCATCGCGCAATGCGGCAAGGGGGCCAATTTGCTGTCGCAGACCAGTTTGTTCAGGCTGGCAGGCCCGAGATCGCTTTCATTTCCATGAAGTCCTTGAGGCCCGCGAGGCCGCCTTCGCGGCCGTTGCCGGACTGTTTGTAGCCGCCGAACGGGGCGCCGGGGCTGGGGCCCCAGTTGTTGATTGCAACCATACCGGCGCGGAGCTGCGCGGCGACTGGCGCGGCTTTGGCCGGATCGCCACTGATCGCGGCGGATAGGCCGTATTCGGTGTCGTTGGCCATATCGATCGCCTGGTCGAGGCTGTCATAGGCCATCAAGGTCACCACCGGACCAAAGATTTCCTCCTTGGCGATCCGCATGTCGGACGTGACATCAGAGAACACGGTCGGCTGGATATAATAGCCGCGGTTGACGTTGCTGGGCAGGTCTGGTCCGCCGGTGACCAGCGTCGCGCCTTCGTCGATCGCCGACTGGATCAGCCCGCGCACCTTGTCGAACTGGGCCTTGTTGACCAGCGGGCCAAGATGCGCGCCTTCGGCCATCGGATCGCCGACCGGGGTCGCCGAATACATTGCCTTGGCGAAGGCCGCCGCCTCACCCATGCGTTCGCGCGGGACGAGCACCTTGGTCGGGCTGATGCACGACTGACCGGTGTTGACCAGCGGGCCCATCAGCGTGGCGGGCAGGGTGGCGGCGAAATCGGCATCGGGCAGCACCAGATTGGGCGACTTGCCGCCCAGTTCCTGATGCACGCGTTTCACAGTCGGCGCGGCGGCGATGGCGACCGCGATGCCCGCGCGGGTCGAGCCGGTGAAGCTGACCATTTCGACATCGGGGTGGCTTGAGATGGCATTGCCGGTAGTTGGCCCGTCACCCTGAACCAGATTGAACACGCCCGGCGGAACCCCGGCTGCATCAAGGATCTCGGCGAAGATCTTGGCGTTGGTCGGGCATTCTTCCGACGGCTTCAAGACCATGGTGTTGCCGCCAGCCAGCGCCGGTGCAACCTTGAGTGCGATCTGGTTGAGCGGCCAGTTCCACGGAGTGATCATCCCGACCACACCGATCGGCTCGAAAGCGACCTTATAGCCCGGCCCGTCTTCAAGGAAGTTGAAGTCCTGAAGCGCCTGGATCGTGCCCATGAACCCGCCGATCCCGGCCCCGACCTGCGCGGTGCTGGCAAAGGAGACCGGTGCGCCCATTTCTTCGGCCATCGCGACGGCGAGATCGGGGGTGCGTTTTTTGTATTCCTCGACAATCCGGCCGAGCACGGCGAGGCGTTCCTCGCGGGTGGTCCGGCTCCATGATTTGAAAGCGCGGCGGGCGGCGGCAACCGCCTTGTCGACATCGGCCTTGGTGCCGACCGAGATGACCGCGCAGGCCTCTTCAGTGGCGGGGTTGATCACTTCGCGGCGGGCTCCGCCTTCGCTGTTCACCCATTGACCGTCGATGTAATGTTGCAGCAGTTCGCGCATCCCGAATCTCCCTTAATTGATCGATTAAACGCGACGTATGTCGGAGCGAGCTGAGCAGATTGCAAGGTGCAATCTATCACCCGCCCGCATAGAGCGACGCTTCGGCGGCGCGGCGACGAACCAGGCCGTTCAGCCGCTTTCCGCCGGCATGGACCCATTTGCCGAATTCGGCCTGCGCGGCGGCAAGGTCGCCAGCCTTGTGCCGTTTGGTCAAGGTGGCGCGGGCAATCGCGCCGGTGTTGTAGTGAAAGCTGACCAGCGCATCGAACTGGGCCTGGCTGGTCGGGGCTGCGCCGAGCGCGCGGGCGACTTCGCGGGCGAACCGCTCAAGATCGCAGGCCAGCCGGTCATCGCACTGCGCCTGCGTCCAGATCGTGCCGGGGGTGATCCCGGCACCAGTCGCGCCCCAGCCGATCGTCCACGGCGCGCCGCCGGTGCCGGGATCGGGATAGGCTTCGAACCGGCCGTCGCTTCGCCTTTTTGCGCAGCCTTCAAACTGTTTGATCAGGGTAAGCCCTGCCGCACTAATCTGTCGCAGATGCCCCGCCCCGCCGGGGAGGGGTTGGGGTGAGGGCTCGACGGCTTTGGCAGGCGCAGTTTGTTCTCGCCGCGCCTTCATCCGCCGCAGCGCGTCAAAAAAATCGAGATTGAAATCCATGCCTGGAGCGCCTCGCGAGTCGGGGGTTGGAGGCCGGGCAATTAGGCAGGAACGGGCCCTGTAGGAAAACGATTTCATGACCGTCTTGTAAAGAGCTCTTGACACATGTTGCGACTCGTCTGTAAAGAGCTCTTGACAGGCAAGGATCGATCCGAATGGAAAACCGCTTGAAGGAACTACGCGAGAAAGCGGGGTGGAGTCAGGGCGAACTGGCCCGCCGCCTCGGCGTTTCGCGTCAGACGATCAATGCGGTTGAAACTGACAAATACGATCCAAGCCTGCCGTTGGCGCTGCGGATGGCAAAACTGTTCGCTGTCGCCGTGCCTGAAATATTCATCGATCCCTGGGAACCGGAGAACTGAGCAATGACACGCACCAACAAGTTTGCATTGCGCATGCTGGCAGGTGGCCTGATGGGGGCCTTGATTGGTCCGGGCCTGGCCCATCTGGTGATGTATTTCGATCTGCCGATCGGCGGTGTTTCGCTCAGTCCGGGCGGAGTAGTGCTGGCGGCGGTCGGCGGCCTCTACACGCTGATGGGATTGTTCGTCTGGGTTGGAGTGATCTGGCCTGCGCTGGGAGCGCTGGTCCTCAACGTCGCCGATGAAGAGGATTTGCGAGACCGCAGGTCAATGCTGCATGGCAGCGCAATAACGTGCATCGCGCTGGGACTGGCCATGATGCTACTGCCGTTTGCAGGCGCAGGCGGACCGGTTCGGCCAGGAGTGGCTTTGGCGGCCTTGGCCGGTGCGCTGGTCATTACTGGCGGCATTTCGTGGGTTGCAATCAAGCGCAAGCATTATGACGAGCTGTGGATGCAGCTGAGTGCCGATGCATCGGCGATTACCCTTGCGATGCTGGCTTCGTTGATGGTCGTTTGGGGGGCATTGGCGCATGTCGGCTGGGGACCGGAACTCGATCCGCAATTGGTGTTTGCAGCTCCGCCGGGGCTGTTTCTGCTGGCCAGCTTCATCTCCGCCGGACGCAGAGGGCTGTTGATGGAAGGTTGACAGGAAATCGAGCGCCGCCGTTTTCCAGATACCAAAACTATTTCGGCTGTGCCGGCCGGCAGTTTGCCCCGCAGGGCGGCATTGCCAAACGGAAGGGCGCCCGGATCGCTCCGGGCGCCCTTCATGAAAGTCCGTCTGATCAGGCGCTGTAATACATATCGAATTCAACCGCCGACGGCGTGGTTTCCCAGCGCAGCACTTCGGGCCATTTCAGTTCGATGTAGGCATCGATCTGGTCCTTGGTGAAGACCCCGCCCTGGATCAGGAAGTCCTGATCGGCTTCGAGGCATTCGAGCGCCTCGCGCAACGAACCGCAGACGGTCGGCACTTCAGCCAGTTCGGCCGGGGGAAGATCGTAGAGGTTCTTGTCCATCGCCTCGCCCGGATGGATCTTGTTCTTGATCCCGTCGAGCCCGGCCATCAGCAGCGCCGAATAGCACAGGTATGGATTGGCCATCGCATCGGGGAAGCGGAATTCGACCCGCTTGGCCTTGTCACCGGCACCGTAGGGAATGCGGCACGAGGCTGAGCGGTTGCGGGCCGAATAGGCCAGCAGAACCGGGGCTTCGTAACCCGGAACCAGCCGCTTGTAGCTGTTGGTCGTGGGGTTGGTGAAGGCGTTCAGCGCCTTGGCGTGCTTGATCACCCCGCCGATGAAATACAGGCACATGTCGGAAAGACCGGCATAGCCGTTTCCGGCGAACAGCGGCTTGCTGCCTTCCCAGATCGAGATGTGGGTGTGCATGCCGCTGCCGTTGTCACCCTTGATCGGCTTGGGCATGAACGTGGCCGACTTGCCATAGGCATGGGCAACCTGCTGGACGACATACTTGTAGACCTGCATCCGGTCAGCGGTCTGGACCAGCGTGCCGAAGGTCAGCCCCAGCTCGTGCTGGGCAGCTGCCACTTCGTGGTGGTGCTTGTCGCAGGGCAGACCCATTTCGAGCATGGTTGCAACCATTTCGCCGCGGATGTCGACGCAGCTGTCGATCGGCGCGACCGGGAAATAGCCGCCCTTGACACCGGGGCGGTGGCCCAGATTGCCGCTTTCATAGTCCTTGTTGGTGTTGGTCGGCAGCTCGATATCGTCGATCCGGAAGCCGTTGCCATCATAGCCGTCGTAGTATTTCACATCATCGAACAGGAAGAACTCGGCTTCTGGACCGACATAGACGGTGTCGCCAATTCCGGTGCTCTTGACGAAGGCTTCGGCGCGCTTGGCGGTGCTGCGCGGGTCGCGGGCATAAAGGTCACCGGTCGAAGGTTCGACGATGTCGCAGCAGATGATCATCATCGGGGTGGCGCTGAACGGATCGATATAGACTGCATCGAGGTCCGGCTTGAGGATCATGTCGGACTCGTTGATCGCCTTCCAGCCCTCGATCGAGGAGCCGTCGAACATCAGGCCGTCTTCCAGCTCGTCCTCGCCCATCACGGATGAAACCATCGTGAGGTGCTGCCATTTGCCTTTGGGATCGGTAAACCGCAGATCGACCCACTCGATCTCCTCTTCCTTGATCCGCTTGATGATGTCTTTTGCCTTGGCCATGGTTTGTCCTTCTTGAGTTCCAGGTCCCCCTCCCGCCTGCGGGAGGGGTTAGGGGAGAGCCTGTGGTTGGTTGGGTTCGGGCTGACAGGCCTTCACCCGATCCCTCCCGCCTGCGGGGGAGGGGGGAAATCAGATCGCGTCGTTGTCACGCTCGCCGGTGCGAATCCGCAGTGCGCTTTCGACCGCGAAAACAAAGATCTTGCCGTCGCCGATCCGTCCGGTTTGCGCTGCAGCGGCAATCGCTTCGACCGTACGTTCGGCCAGCGAATCCGGCACGACGACTTCGAGTTTCACCTTCGGCAGGAAATCGACGACATATTCAGCCCCGCGATAGAGCTCGGTATGGCCTTTCTGGCGGCCAAAGCCCTTGGCTTCGGTCACCGTAATGCCCGACACGCCGACTTCGTGCAGCGCCTCTTTCACTTCGTCGAGCTTGAACGGCTTGATGATCGCTTCGATCTTTTTCACGGTTGCAAATCCCCTGCGCAGCAAGCCGGTTCCGCAGCAGCGGTCCGGGTTTGTGATTGCCACAGACCGATCCTGAATCAAGAATCGTGCCAGCGGCCTGATATTGCCCCTAAGCCATGGCCAAGGGTTGGAAAAGGGGCGATTTGCAAGATTTGAATCGGGCGCGGCGGAGATGCGCAATTAGTGGAATGCGATCGCCGGGGTGAACTTGCCTGATTTTCCGGCAGGCTGTGCTCGAAATTTGTGCAAACTACAACACGAGCCCCGCCGTTTCATCCAGTCCGGCCATCAGGTTCAGGCTCTGCACCGCCGCGCCGCTGGCTCCCTTGCCAAGGTTGTCGAGCCGCGCAACCAGCCGCGCCTGACTGCCGTCACGGCTGCCGTAGATGTACAGGTCAAGCCGGTCCGAAGGCGTTGCCGAGCGGCGCAAAAGCAGTTCTTCGGGCGTTTCAATGTGGACCTTGACCACCGAGCTGCTGCCATAAAAGTCGACCAGACAATCGCGCAGGCCATCGACCGGTGCGGCGCGTTGCATCTGGCCAAGGTGCAGCGGCACTTCGACGACCATGCCGCGGTACGCTGCGATCACAGCAGGCGCGAACGACGGGGCGTGGGAGAGGCCGGCATATTCCTGCATTTCGGGGACATGCTTGTGGCCCATGCTGAGCGCATAATCGCGGAACGCGATGTCGCAGTCCTGCTCAAACCGCCCGATCAGCGCCTTGCCGCCGCCGGAATAGCCTGAAACGGCGTGGCAGGTGTAGGGCCAGTTCGAGGGGAGCAAGCCCTTGCGCACCAGCGGAGCGAGTAGCGCGAGGAAACCGGTCGGGTAGCAGCCAGGGTTGGAGACGCGGCTGGCATTCGCGATCTTCTCACGCCCGATCAGTTCGGGAAAGCCATAGATCCAGCCCGGCGCAACCCGGTGCGCGCTGGAAGCGTCGATGATCCGTGCCTTGCTGCCTTCGGCCATGGCGACTGCTTCAACGGCGGCCTCATCGGGCAGGCACAGCACGGCAAAATCGGCGGCGTGATAGGCCTCGCGCCGGGCCTCGGTGCTTTTGCGCTGTTCGTCATCGAGTACCAACAGCTTGAATTCGGAGCGCGGGGCAAGCCGCTCAACGATTTCAAGGCCCGTTGTTCCAGCGGCACCGTCAATGAAAACGGTGTGGGTCACGGCTCTAGTGCCGGCAGCGGCAGATAGCCAACGAACCCGTCTTCGCCAACCTGCCCCCAGGCCCAGTCTCCGGCAATGTCGAGCACGTTGAAAACCGCGCCACCGCCAAGCACTTCGCGGACTTCGGCATCCTTGCTGTTCAGCGCGAACAGCTTGGCCCCGCAAGGCACCACCACGCGCTCCATCGGCACTGCATAGTGCGGCACGAAGCAGCGCCCGGCCAGGCGGATGTGCGCCAGATCCCCGCGCACCGGCCAATGCGCCGCGTCCAGTTTTTCAGCTGGACCCGAAAGGCTGAGTTGCCCGGTCGGAATGGCGGCGGCGGTCACGGTCTGTTGTTCCCCAAACTGGAAGAGCGGGCGATTAGCGCCGCTTTGCCCTTCTATCAAGTTATCCATACCGTCCCTTTAAGAGACCCCAGGCCGCGCGCAGACCCAAAGCATCGCCGCCTTTCGGGCGACCGGGTTTAGCGGCGGGGCGCCAGGCGAAGGTATCGAAGTGGGCCCAATCGGTGCCTTCTGGCACGAACCGGTCAAGGAACAGCCCCGCGACCGAGGCCCCGGCATAGCCGTTCGAGCCGGTGTTGTTGAGATCGGCGATGTCACTTTTGAGGTATTCGCGGTAGCCATCGAACAGCGGCAGCCGCCAGCATTTGTCGTCGCCCGCAATGCCCGCCGCCAGCAGTTCGCTTGCCGTTTCATCGCGCCGCGTCATCAGCGCGGGCAGGTCTGGCCCCAGCGCGACCCGGGCTGCGCCGGTCAGCGTGGCGAAATCGATTATCAGTTCCGGGTTTTCCTCACCCGCACGGGTCAGCGCATCGCCCAGCACCAGCCGCCCTTCGGCATCGGTATTGCCGATCTCAACCGAAATCCCGGCCCGGCTGCGCAGCACATCACCGGGGCGAAAAGCATTGCCTGAAATCGCGTTCTCAACCGCCGGGATCAGAAGGTGTAGCCGCACTTTAAGCCCGGCCTGCATCACCATCTGCGCCAGCGCCAAGGCGTGGGCTGCGCCGCCCATGTCCTTTTTCATCAGCAGCATTCCGGAACTGGGCTTGATGTCGAGCCCGCCGGAATCGAAGCACACGCCCTTGCCAACAATCGCCAGCTTGGGATGCTTCTCATCGCCCCAGTGCAGCTCGATCATCCGCGGCGCATGATGGCGGCTGGCCGCGCGGCCGACCGCGTGGACCATCGGAAAACCCTGTTCCAGCGTATCGCCGCTGGTCACCTTGAACGTCGCGCGGTGGGCCTTGGCCAGAATGTGCGCCTCGTTCTCGATCTGCGCCGGACCCATGTCTTCGGCGGGCGTGTTGACCAGATCGCGGACCAGCGCGGTTGCGGCGGCTTCGGCGAGGGCAGGGGCGATTGCCGCGACATCCTTGGTCAACAGCACCCGCGCGCCTTCTTCGCTGGGCTTGGATAGATAGCGGTCAAACCGGTATTGCCCGGTCACCCAGCCAAACAGCGCCGGTCCCGGCTCGGCATCTAACTGTTCAAGATAGCATTTCCAAAATACCGTTTCATAACCGGCGCATACCAATGGTGTACCCAGAAAACTGTTATGATGCAGCCAGTTCTGTACATGCGGCACCGGCCACCGCCCATAACGCGACTGCGCCGATACAGGCATCAATCCGCACAATCGGTCGCCGTCCCAAAGCGCAAATATCTCGACATTTCCTGCAGCATCGAATTGCTCCAATGACGGCCGCAAGAACCAGTTTTCGGTAAAGGCATTTGGCTCGACGGCATGTGCCGCGAGGTCGCCCCATTCGGCAATGAAGGCAGCATCAAAGGTCGCCCGCCAGCCTGACAACTGATGGCTTATCCGATCTGCCTGATTGGCGGTAAAAATTGCCCGCGTCGCCACTTCGCCCCTTGCACTTTGGAATTCTAGCGTCGCGTATAGCAACGAGCGGCAAAGAAATTGCTAATGCTAAAGAAAAACCCCACCGAAATCGCTTCCGGCGGGGTTTCCCAAATCAATTAAGCGTGAAACTTACATCCCGCCATGCGCCAGTGCGGCGAGGAGGAGCAAGGCCACGATGTTGGTGATCTTGATCATCGGGTTCACGGCAGGACCTGCGGTGTCCTTGTAGGGATCACCCACAGTGTCGCCAGTCACAGCTGCCTTATGCGCTTCCGAACCCTTGCCGCCATGGTTGCCGTCTTCGATGTACTTCTTGGCGTTA
>CALMBN010000155.1 GCA_937860195.1 uncultured Novosphingobium sp. | reverse complement strand
GGCAAGTTTCCGATTGATCGGCGATTTGGCATCGCGATCCAGCAGCAGTTTCTGGGCCGAGCCATTGATCAACCGGATCCGCCCCCGCCCATCGGTTGAAATGATCCCGGCAGTTACCGATTCAAGCACTGCTTCAATGAAAGTGCGACGTTCATCAAGCTGCTGGTTCGCCCCGACCAAGGCTTGCGTCTGGCGGTCCAATTGCTGGGTCATCCGGTTGAAAGCGCGGTTGAGCAGACCGATTTCGTCAGTTCCGGTTCGGCCATCGATCCGCATCGCAAAATTCCCGGCGCCAACCTCTCGAGCGGCATCGACCAGGCGATAGAGCGGCTCAACCTGGCGATCAGCAAATCGCAATGCAATCCAGACTGAAAGCCCAACCAGCGCCAAACTGGCAATGAACAGCAATACGTTGAAGCGCAGCTGCTGGATCCGTGCACGTTCGGTCAGCTCGTTGTAGGATCGAAGTATGTTCTGGGTGTAGCCGGCTGAGAGGAGTTCAGACTTTTTGACGTTGTAGAGATAGATCCCGGCCCGCCGATCGATTGGCACCACCGCCTGAATTGAATCCCCTTCGGAACTGGCAACAGCGCGTGCGCCCGCATCAAGCTGCCGAAGAACCGTTGCAGCGACTTCCTTTGATAGCGGTTCGGGACCGCGCGCGAATGCGGCCCGGCGAAGTTCGCCATCGGTCCCTTTCTGCAGGATCGTCGATTCATCGATCTTTCGTTGATGAACCTGATACGCGTAATATTCGGTGAAGGCGGAATCGCTGATCGATTCCTGGCTCAAAAAATCGCCCATATCGGCAGCCATCGCGAGCGATTCGAGTTCCAGATCGCGCTTCAGCTGCTCACGATAGCCAATTACGAGCTGATTTGAGTTTTCAATCACCCCCCGTGATTTGCCCGAAAACCAAAAATCGACACCGGTCTGGAACAGGAAAGAGGCGAAGATCACGACCAATAGGGTCGATGCTGCCGAAATCAGCGAAAACTGGAACACCAGCCTGACATGGAGCTTGCCACTGCCACCCTCGACCCGCTCTGCGGCTCGCTTGAGGGCAAGCCGTCGCCCAAGCAGAATCAGGATAGCCATCGCAGGAACCAGGGTTCCGATGAGCAACACTGCGGTCAGGTCGGTCGGTAAAAGCTTGTCCGTGCCAGCGGTTGAACTGAACTTGTACCAGGTAAACACAGTCATCAGCAAAAAAGCTGCGACCGAGCCGATTTCGAGAATTGGAATCAGGTTTGCCCGACGCGCCCAGACTTGCAGTCGCCGCCACCAGGTCGGCCAGCGTTTGCCATGGATCAGGGAAACTGATTGCGCCATCGTTGCCGGATTACAACACCGCTGTTGCATAAGTGCAAGGCAATTCGCCCTGCACAAGATGCCGATCAGCGCGGCAACTGGGCCGGATCGATTTCCAGCTCGGTCAGGCGCTTGCGCAAGGTGTTGCGATTGATCCCAAGCCTCTGCGCGGCGCGAAGTTGATTGCCTTGCGTTTCACGCAAAGTTTCAATGAACAGCGGTCGCTCGAACGCCGCCAAGGCCGCATCATAGATTTGGCCGGGAACGGGGGCGCTTGTTGTGAGCCATTGCGCAACTGCCTGTTCGAATAATTCAACATCAGGGCCGGTTCGCCTGGATTGGACCAGCAAGGCCTGAAGCGCTTCGCCTTCGATCCGGTTTTCGCGCACCAGCAAGGCCAGCCGGAAGATGAAATTGCGAAGCTCGCGCACATTGCCGCGCCAGGGCTGGTTTGCGAGCAGCGCTGCCGCCTCTGAGCTCAGCGAATGGCGCGGTAGCCCCTCAATTGCGGCAAGTTGCAGGAAATGTCGTGCCAAAGCCGGGATATCATCCGCCCGTTCGCGCAACGGGGGTAGCAGGATCGGCACGACGTTGATCCGATAAAACAGGTCTTCCCGAAACGATCCGGCGGCGATCATTGGCTCGAGCTCTTTATTGGTTGCGGCAACGATCCGGACATCGACGGCGATTTCCTCGCGTCCACCAACCCGCCGGATCGTCCCCGATTGCAGCGCACGCAGCAGCCGGGTTTGAGCATCGAGCGGCATATCCCCAATTTCATCGAGAAACAGAGTGCCACCACTGGCTTGCTCAAACTTCCCGGCATGACGCGCCACGGCGCCGGTGAACGCACCTTTTTCGTGGCCGAACAGTTCGCTTTCGATCAGTTCTGCCGGGATCGCGGCCGTGTTTACCGCAACAAACGGACCTGCCTTGCGGTGGCCAAGCTGGTGAATTGCTTCAGCAACCAGTTCCTTGCCGGTGCCGCTTTCGCCGAGCACCAACACGGTCAGATCATTGCGCAGCACGCGGGCAATCATGCGGTAAACTGTCTGCATCGCGGCTGATCGCCCGACCAGAGGCAGCCCGGCCTCTGGTTCGGCATCGTCCCTTGCCCCGTTGGCCGAGGCATTGCCGACTGCCTGGCGGACCGTGCGGGCCAGTTCGTCGATATCGAATGGCTTGGGGAAATACTCGAAAGCCCCGGTATCGCTGGCCCGAACGGCAGTATCGAGCGTATTTTGAGCCGAAAGGATTATGATCGGCATATCAGGAGCGGCTTCGCGGACTTGCCCGATAGTCTCGATCCCGTCGCCATCGGTCAGCATCACGTCAGTGACCATCGCTTGATAGCCAAAGCTGCTCAGCAATCTGTTGCGCTCCGAAATGGAATCACAGCACGTTACGGCAAAGCCTTCGGCCTCCAACGCCGCAGTAATAACCAGCGCAATCGATGCATCGTCTTCGACCAGCAAAACGCTCATGCCACTTCCTCTCGAAGGTCCCGGTGGCGTTCCTTGGCAATGGCCAGATGGACGCGAAAATGGGTGAAGCCGCCCGCCTCATCACGGTCATGATTAATCCGTGCGCTCATGTCGCGAAGCAAACGGCGCACCAGGGCGAGACCGAGCCCTTGCCCGTTTTTCTTGGAGGTCACGAATGGCTCGAACACATGCTCTCGCAGCGCTTGGTCAATCCCTGGCCCATTGTCGCTGATCCTGAGTTCGATCGGTAGCCGCAGTGCCTTGCCGTCAGCCCCGGTATGCAACTGCAGGCCGCTGGCGAAGCGGGTCCTGACAACGACACGTGGCTCGTCTTGTCCGGCGCTTGCATCAACCGCATTGGCAAGCAGGTTGATCAGAACCTGGACCAGCGCATCACCATTGCCGAGCACCGGCGGCAGCGAAGGGTCGAACTCCTCGATAATCGTCAGGGCTTTGCCGCTCGCCTCGATCACCGCACGGGCGCGGCGCACAGCTTCGTGGAGGTTGCACGGGGCGAGTTCGGCAGCGGTTCGGCTGGAAAGAGTCTGCATCTGGTCGATCAGTTTGGCGATCCGGTCGACCTCGTCAGCGATCAGATTGGTCAGCGCGAGATCTTTGCCAACGAGCTTCCGGCCCAGCAATTGCGCCGCCCCCCGGATCCCCGCCAGCGGGTTCTTGATCTCATGGGCGAGGATTTCAGGCGCGCGCAGCACCCCGCCCGCCCCCGCTGCCGGCGCATCGCGCATTGCCTCTGCACTGCCGATGTCGATCAAGGTCAGCAGTTGCCAGCCCGGCTGGTCGATTACCGGGGCCAGTGTCAGATCGACCTGGCGCGGCGGCAAGCCGGGGACTGTGACCTGGGTGGCCCGGGCCGAGAGCTGCGCATCACTTTCTGCCAGCCGCTCGGCAATCCGGGATTCGTCGAAGTGAAGCAGGTCACCCAGCATCCGGCCTTCCAGGCGGCGAAAGCTTTGCCCCAGCAGTTGCTCTGCTGCCGGGTTAGCCGCTGCCAGCTTTTGCCCGGGGGCAAGCAGCACCACTGCCAGCGGCAAACTGGCCAGCTGGCGCTGGGCATCATCCATCAGGCAGCGGCCCTGCTCAGGAACGGGTCATAAAATTCACGCAAATGGCGCGTCACCTCGTCAGCATCATCGACGAAGTTGACCATGTTGCGGAACGCCGCAGAGCCATGCAAACCCTTGGTATACCAGCCGAGGTGTTTGCGGGCCATTTTTACTCCGGATTCGGGACCGTAATGGTCAAGCATGCCCTGATAGTGCTCCAGGATCACGCCAAGCTGATCGTCCAATCCAGGATCAGCCAGTTGTTGCCCGGTCTTCAACCAGTGCATCACTTGCGCCAGCAGCCACGGTCGCCCATAGGCTCCGCGTCCGATCATCACCCCGTCAGCCCCTGATTGCTCCAGCGCCACCGCAACGTCGGCAATCTGGCAGATGTCGCCATTGACGATGACCGGGATCGAAACAGCCTCTTTGACCTTGCGCACAAAGCCCCAATCGGCTTGGCCTGTGTAAAGCTGATTGCGGGTCCGGCCATGGACGGTGATCATCTTGACCCCCAGATCTTCAGCGATCCGCGCCAGTTCAGGGGCGTTGAGGCTGTCATGGCACCAGCCCATCCGCATCTTGACAGTGACCGGAACTTTGACTGCCTTGATCGTTGCTGCAATCAATCTGGTCGCCAGCGGAATTTCTCGCATAAGGGCCGATCCGGCATAACCACTCACGACCTTGCGGACCGGGCAGCCCATGTTGATGTCAACAATCGCCGCGCCGCGATCTTCAACCAGCTTTGCCGCTTCGCCCATCTGTTCCGGATCGCAGCCGACCAACTGCATCGAGACCGGCTCTTCGATCGCATCCCACAATGCCTTCTGGATCGAAACCCGCGATTCGCGGATTGCGGCCGGGCTTGCGATCATTTCGGTGACGTTGAGGCCCGAACCGAACCGCCGGACCATCTTGCGGAACGGCAAATCGGTCACTCCGGTCATCGGGGCGAGGATCACCGGGCAGTCGATGCTGACAGGCCCAATCATGATCGGGTCGAGTCGGGGTGGGACGGGAAGCGGATTCATTGTTCAATATGCCTAAAATTTAGGCAGCACATAGGGAATTGCTCCCCGCACGGCAAGCCTATACCGGCATCCTATGGCCGATAGACCGCCTCATCGCTTTGCCGCTATAATTGTCGCTGCTGGCCAAGGCCTCCGCGCGGGTCAGGCCGTGCCCAAGCAGTTCGCGATGTGGCGCGGCAAACCGGTGGTGCGGCACTCGGCTGAAGCGCTCGTCGCGGCCGGGGCTGACCCTGTTGTCATAGCGATCCCTGAAGGCGCAGACGAGGCAGCCAATGCCGCACTCGCGGGGCTGCCGGGGATCAGGCTGATAACGGGGGGAGCAACGCGGCAAAGCTCGGTCCGTCTCGCGCTTGAAGCTTTGAAATGCGCTGCGCCCCTGTTCGTGTTGATCCACGATGCCGCCCGCCCCCGCTTGCCGCAGTCAGTGATCGAACGATTGCTCGAGGCTCTGGCGACTTTGCCGGGAGCGATCCCGGTGCTTGCGGTGGTTGACAGTCTGGCGGTTGCAGACGGCGATCTGATGGGCGCACCGGCCAGACGCGAAGACCTCAGGCGGGTGCAGACCCCGCAGGCCTTCCGCTATCCCGATATTCTGGCAGCACATTGTGCCTGGAGCGGGGCGAGCGAAGCCGGAGACGATGCCCAAGTCGCCCGCGCGGCGGGCCTTGAAGTTGCGCTGGTCGAAGGAGATGAAGCCTTGCACAAGTTGACTTTCGCCAGTGATTTCGGTGCTGCCGGACCTGCGATCCGGATTGGCACGGGCTATGATGTCCACCGCCTTGCCGCTGGCGAAGAGCTATGGCTCTGCGGAGTCAGGATCGATCACGACAAGGGCCTTGTCGGACACAGCGATGCCGATGTGGCAATCCACGCGCTGGTCGACGCAATCCTTGGCGCGATCGGCGCTGGCGATATTGGCAGCCATTTCCCGCCAAGCGACCCGAAGTGGAAGGGGGCGAGTTCTGATCGCTTCCTCACTCACGCCGTTTCACTCGCCGTAAAAGCCGGCTACCGGATCGGCAATGTCGATCTTACCGTGATTTGCGAAGCGCCAAAGATCGGCCCGCATCGCGAATCCATGCGGTTGCGGCTGGCGGAGCTGCTTGGCACCGGAATCGATGCTGTAAGCGTCAAGGCGACCACTACCGAACAGCTCGGCTTTACGGGCCGCGGCGAAGGGATTGCTGCACAGGCTGCTGTAACCTTGCTCTGCGACTGAACAATGTCTGCTGGATTTTCCGGATGAACAAGACCAAGGCGCAGGCCCGTGATTCGCGCGTAAAAAGGCTGAGCCCCGTGAGCATCCTTCCCGACGATCTGGCCGATCTGGCTGCCGAAGTGATTGCCGCCAACCGCGAGGCCGGACGGACTGTTGCGTTGGCGGAAAGCTGCACCGGCGGACTGGTTGCTGCCGCTTTGACCGAAGTGGCGGGTTCGTCTGCCGTTCTGGATCGCGGGTTTGTGACCTATTCGAATGAGTCAAAACAGGAATTATTGGGCGTTTCCAGCGCAATAATCGAAACATTTGGTGCAGTTTCGATAGCTTGCGCATGGGCGATGGCACAAGGTGCATTGCTCCACAGTAATGCCGATGTTGCAGTTTCGGTTAGCGGCATTGCCGGTCCGGATGGTGGCGGTCCGCAAAAGCCGGTCGGCACGGTGGTCTTCGCCCGGGCTATCCGCGGAAGTGAAGAATTGCTGGCCGAGGAGCGTTTTTTCGACAGTGGCGATCGCGCCGAAATCCGCCGTCAGGCGACGCTGGTCGCGCTTGAGCTGCTGCTGCCGTAAAGCTTCTCGGCACGGTCCTCGAAGGCATTGACCATTTTTCGAAACGCCCGGTCGAAGTACTGGCCTGCCAGCGCTTCGAACACCGCATTGCGAAAGGTGAATTCGACCTTGAAGTCGATCTCGCAGCCATCGGCGGTTGGCCGAAAATGCCAGACATTGTCGAGATCGCGCATGGGCCCATCCAGATAGATCACCTCGATCCGCTCGGCCCTCTGCTTGATCACCTTTGACGTGAACTTTTCGCGCAGTGCGTTGAATCCGATCAGCATATCGGCAACCATTTCGGTCTCGCTGTCCGATTTGACGCGCGTTGCAACCACCCACGGCAAAAATTCGCCATAGCGCGCGACATCGGCGACCAGATCGAACATCTGTTCGGCCGTGTATGGCAGGCGGCGGGTTTCGCGGATTCCCGGCATCAGATCCTGGCGCGCTCCAGCGCTGCCTGCCGCGCCGCGCGCATCATTTTGAAATCATCGCCGGCGTGATAACTTGAGCGGGTCAGCGGACTGGCTGCGACCTGCAGAAAGCCCTTTGCCCGGGCAATCGCACCATAGGCATCGAAGATTTTAGGTGGCACGAATTCGATCACTTTGGTGTGTTTTGGCGTGGGCTGAAGGTACTGGCCCATGGTGATGAAATCGATTCCCGCGCTGCGCATATCGTCCATCACCTGATGAACTTCGAGCCGCTCTTCACCCAGCCCCAACATGATCCCGCTTTTTGTAAAAATCATCGGATCGTGCCGCTTGACCTCTTCGAGCAAACGCAGCGAGGCATAGTACCGCGCGCCGGGTCTGATTGTCGGGTAAAGGCGCGGCACGGTTTCGAGGTTGTGGTTGTAAACATCAGGCCCTGCCGCAACGATCATTTCGACCGCTTCACGCATCTTGCCGCGGAAATCGGGTGTCAGGATTTCGATTGTGGTGCGCGGCGTGGTCGGGCGCAGTGCCTCGATCACCTTGACGAACTGCCCTGCCCCGCCGTCTGGCAGATCATCCCGGTCAACCGAGGTGATGACGATGTGTTCCAGCCCCAGCTTCGCCGCCGCAATCGCGGTGTGTTCGGGCTCGAGCGGATCAACCGCACGCGGCATCCCGGTCTTCACGTTGCAAAAGGCGCAGGCACGGGTGCAGACATCGCCCAGGATCATCACGGTCGCGTGCTTCTTGGTCCAGCATTCACCAATGTTCGGGCAAGCCGCTTCCTCGCATACGGTGTTGAGCTTCAGATCTCGCATCAACTGGCGGGTCTCACCATAACCTTTGCTGGTCGGGGCCTTGACCCTGATCCAGTCGGGTTTGCGCTGACGCTCGGGCTTGGGTGCGCCAGGGATTGGCGAGGAGAGGTCGTTCATTTTGCCCCGATAGGCGTTTGGTCCCGCGCTTGCCAGCCGGAAAATCTGACTGCATGAGGCCGTTCATGACCACCGAATCCAAATCCGGACTTGATCGGCTTGTTGCCGGGTATCGACGCTTTCGTTCGAATGCTTGGGGTTCAAATCACGAGCGTTGGGAAAGCCTGCGCGAGGGTCAGCAACCCGGCGTGATGGTGGTTGCCTGTTCGGACAGCAGGGTCGATCCGGCGCAGATTTTCGATGTCGATCCGGGTGAAATCTTCGTGGTCCGCAATGTCGCAGCGATGGTGCCACCGTTCGAGACCACCCCAGGGCACCACGGAGTGTCTGCTGCGTTGGAATTCGCGGTGCAGTTCCTCAAGGTTCGGGAAATCGTCGTCATGGGTCACGGAATGTGCGGCGGCTGCAAGGCTGCCCTCACCCGCGAAATGCACGGGACCGAGCCAGGCGAAGGCGGATTCATTGCGGACTGGATCGGCCTGCTGGATGAGGCCCGTCACCAGGTTGTCCATCACCATGGGGCCACCGGCCCCACTGCCGAACGCGCTATGGAGCAGGCCGGGGTCAAAGTCAGCCTGGCAAACCTGCGTACCTTCCCCTGCATCCGGCGCAAGGAGCGCGATGGTGACCTGCGGCTTACCGGTGCATTCTTTGCGATTTCCGATGGCGTGCTGCATCTGCTTGATGAAGCCAGCGGAACCTTTGCACCGGTCGAATAGGAAAAGGGCGACCGTTTCCAGCCGCCCTTCCCTCAAATCATTGCCTTGAAACCTACTGGGCTGGTGCTGCCAGCTTGCTCTTGGCGTAGGCCGACCACAACTGCGCGATCGGCGTTCTTGCTCCGGTCACCTTGGCGAAAGTGGCTTCAGCATCAGCGAACTTGCCGAGGTCAACCTGGGCAATTCCCAGCCGGGTCAGGACGCGGGGGGTGTCGACACCTGGCTTGGTCAGGGCGATCGCATAAAGTTCAGCCGCTTTGGCTGGATCATCGTAGCTAAGGAACGCATCGCCGGCTGCCATCGCGGTGGCTGCAGTGGCGGCTGGCGCGCGGGCATCGCGTTCCAGCCCGACCAGCGAGGCCTTATCAGCCGTGATCCGGCCCGCCGCGATGGACTTGGCATCAGCGACCGATGGATCAGATGCCTGGAGCTTGCCCGAGGCGATCCCGAGATTCACCACCTTGAGCGATTCTCCCGGCAAGCGGCGCGGATCGGCGGCCTGAATATATTCAAAGTAATCACGCGCTTCCGACCAGCTGTTGGTGCGCAGCATCAACCGCAGCAGATCGATGTTTTCCTGATTCTGAAACTTGCTGCTATCGCGAACAACCGCGATCGCCAGTGACCAGTTTTCCTGAGTGGGATAGAGCTGGACCAGCTTGGTCGAAAAACCGACTGCCTGGTCCGGCATCTTGCTCTTGTACGCAACAACGATGCCCTTGCGGATCCAGTCTTCCGGCGCAGCGGCCCCGCGCTTTTCGATGCCCGCCTGGAGAACTTTCAGACCGTCAGCAGGCAAATTGTCGTTAAAATAGGCATCGGCCAGCGTGCCATCGATGTTGCCTTCGGTATACCCTCCCGCAATCGCCGCTTGCAGCGCAGTGCGTGCTGCCGGATATTCCTTGAGGTCATAGGAAAGTCCGCCGATGTAGTAGTTGAATTTGGCGACATCGCCCGGCGGCAATTTGCCACTGTCGACCATTGATTGCAGGCCGCGACGCTGAAGCAGCTTGTCGAAGGCCAGCTGACCCAGACTGAACCCGAGTTGCCCGGCGATGAACTTGTCATCGGGAGTGGTCGCAGCCGCGAATGCCTTGTCCGAGAGATCAATTTCAGGGGCAAGCAGGGCGGAGAGCGCTGCTACCGATGCGTCATAGGCGGCGCGTGATTCATCACGGGCCTTTTTGCCGTTTGCGCTGCGATAGGCATTCTCTGCCGCTGTCACCTTGTTGCGCGCTTCAGTGACATCAGCGCGCTTCGAAGCGGCATCGAGCGCCGCCTTTGCTGCGGTATAGGGCGCAATAAACGCTTTCGAAGGAGCCAGCTTGGGCGCTTCGGCTTTCTTTTCCTTTTCCTTGGCCATCACCGGAGCAGACAGGCCGCCAGCGGCGACACCCAATGCAAGCGCCAGACCCAGTGCAGTACGGGCGAAAAGCGGGGCACGAACCATGGTATTCTTCTCCTTGGCAACCGCCGTTTTGCGCCCCTTTGGCCCAGCCCGACGGGGCAACTTCCTCTGCTTCGCCATAGGCGTTTCACCGCCCCCTTGGCAACAGCCGAGCGCACTAGGTCTGGCTGGTTGAACGGCGATTGAATGATGCGCCATCCCTCCGTTCAGAATTGCGCGGCAAGGTGTGGAAAAAACGCGAGTTACGGCGGCTTTGGACTGACCTGCGCTGGTCTTCGGCAGGGCACTGGCCTAGGACTGTTGAACCGAATTTGACGACAACAGAACAAGTGACCTTTCCCGCGTGAGCGACGATCCAGAAATCCCCGAATCCATGCCAGAACCCACCGGACCGCTGGGAGAATTTCAACGCATCGACATCGTCGATGAGATGAAGACCAGCTACCTCGACTATGCGATGAGCGTGATCGTGGCGCGCGCACTGCCCGATGTCCGCGATGGATTGAAGCCGGTCCATCGCCGGATCCTGTTCGCGGCGCAGGAAGGCGGAATGGTCGCCGGGCGGCCCTATCGCAAGAGCGCCAAGATCGTCGGCGACGTCATGGGCAACTATCACCCGCACGGTGACCTTGCGATCTACATGGCCTTGGTCCGGATGGCGCAGGATTGGTCGATGCGGGTGCCGCTGGTCGACGGCCAGGGCAACTTCGGGTCGATGGACCCCGATGCTCCGGCCTCGATGCGCTATACCGAGGCGCGGCTGGCAAAGATCGCCAACGCGCTGCTTGACGATCTTGACAAGGATACGGTCGATTTCACCGACAACTACGATGGTTCACGGCAGGAACCAACGGTACTGCCGGCCCGCTTTCCCAACCTGCTGGTCAACGGCGCGGGCGGGATCGCTGTGGGCATGGCGACCAACATTCCGCCGCACAATCTGGGCGAAGTGATCGATGGCTGCCTGGCCTTTATGGACAAGCCTGAGATTACGTCGGAAGAACTGATCGAGTTCATCCCCGGTCCTGATTTCCCCACCTCGCCGCTCATCCTTGGTACCGCCGGGGCCCGGTCGACCTACCTCACCGGGCGCGGCTCGGTCATCATGCGGGCCCGGCACGAAATTGAAGAAGGCCGGGGTGATCGGCGCTCGATCGTGCTGACCAGCATCCCCTATCAGGTCGGCAAGAACGGCCTGGTCGAAAAGATCGCCGAGGCCGCGAAAGACAAGCGGATTGAGGGCATCTCGGATATCCGCGATGAATCGAGCCGCCTGGGCATGCGGGTCGTGATTGATCTGAAGCGCGATGCCAGCCCGGAAGTGGTGCTCAACCAGCTGTGGCGCAACACGCCGGCACAATCGAACTTCCCGGCCAACATGCTGGCGATTCGCGGTGGGCGCCCCGAAACGTTGACGCTGCGCGATTTCATCGCTGCATTCATCACTTTCCGCGAGGAAGTGATTACGCGGCGCACCAAGTTCGAGCTCAACAAGGCACGTGACCGGGCTCATATCCTGCTCGGACTGGTGGTCGCGGTGACCAATCTGGACGAGGTTGTGCGGATCATCCGGAGCTCACCGAATCCCAGCGCGGCGCGCGAAGCCTTGCTGACACGGGAGTGGCCGATTGGCGAGATTGCGCCTTATATCGCGCTGATCGAAGCGATCGAGCCGACCGCCGAGCAGACCGGCGGGACCTATCGCTTGTCTGAAGTTCAAGTGAAGGCAATTCTTGAACTGCGGCTCAATCGCCTGACAGCGCTGGGCCGGGACGAGATCGGCGATGAACTGAAAGTGCTGTCGCTGGCGATTGCGGAATACCTCTCGATCCTCGCAGACCGGGTCAAACTTTATGGGGTGATGCGCGACGAGCTGACCGCGATCCGCGCGGCCTATGCAACCCCGCGCAAGTCCGAGATCACCGCCGCAGCTGACGGGATCGATGATGAAGACCTGATTGAGCGCGAGGACATGGTGGTGACTGTCACTATGGACGGTTACATCAAGCGGACTCCGCTCAGCACTTTCCGCGCGCAAAATCGCGGTGGAAAGGGCCGCGCCGGGATGGCGACCAAGGACGAAGATGTCGTCACCAACATGTTTGTCACCAGCACCCACACCCCGGTGCTGTTCTTTTCGACTGCGGGCAAGGTCTACCGGCTCAAGGTCTGGAAACTGCCCGAAGGCGGCCCGACCACCCGCGGCCGCCCGATCGTCAACCTGCTGCCCGCGTTGGACAAGGACGAAACGATCCAGACAATGCTACCGCTGCCCGAGGACGAGGCGGAATGGGGCAAGCTATCCGTGGTGTTCGCAACTGCCAGGGGCAATGTCCGGCGCAACAGCATGGATGCCTTCGCCAATGTGCCCAGCAACGGCAAGTTCGCGATGCGGTTTGATGAAGGGAGCGACGACCGGCTGATCGGCGTCGCGTTGCTCGATCCGACTGACGACGTGCTGCTCGCGACCCGCGCAGGCAAGGCGATCCGCTTTGCTGGCGATGAAGTGCGCGAATTTACCAGCCGCACCTCCACCGGCGTGCGCGGGATGACGCTCAAGGGCGACGACGAGGTGATCAGCCTTTCGATCCTCCACCGGGTCGGAACTTCGGCCGAAGAGCGCGAGCAATACGTGCGCTTTGCGCCATGGAAAGGCGAGAAGGAAGGCGAGCCGACCATGTCGGCCGAGCGGTTGGCCGAACTGGCGGCGCGCGAACAGTTCATCCTCACCGTCTGTGCGGGCGGCTACGGCAAGATGAGCTCCGCCTACGAATACCGCCGGACCGGGCGCGGCGGCCAGGGGATCACAAATATTGATAACATCGGCCGCAACGGGCCCGTACTCGCCAGCTTTGCGGCGACCAAGGCCGATCAGCTGATGCTGGTCACCAATCAGGCAAAGCTGATCCGATTGCCGCTCGAAACGCTCCGCGTGATCGGCCGGAACAGCGCAGGGGTGCGCTTGTTCAATGTTGCCGACAACGAGCACGTGGTCAGCGCCGTGAGGCTCGCCGAGAGCGAGGACGATGGCGAGGCGGAAATCGAAGCCGTCTCTCCGAACCCGGATTCGGGTGACTGATGGCGCTGCAGGTCGAACCCTCAGGTCAGGCGTGCGGTGCGCGCGTGACCGGGGTTGATCTGAAACTGCCGCTCGATCCCCTGACCGTCGCTGAAATCCGCTCGGCCTGGCTGCAGCATCACGTGCTGGCCTTCCCGGATCAGCACCTGAACGACGATCAGCTAGAGCGGTTCACGCTAAACTTCGGGCAATTCGGCGATGACCCTTTCTTCGCCCCGATCGCAGACCGCAAGAATATCGCCGCGATCCGCCGCGAAGCGGACGAGCAGTCGCCGTTGTTCGCTGAAAACTGGCACACCGACTGGAGTTTTCAGGCCCGTCCGCCATCTGGCACTTGCCTCAATGCAGTCGCTATCCCGCCCCATGGCGGTGACACGCTCTATGCCAACCAGCACTTGGCGTGGGAGGCCCTGCCCGCCACGCGCCAGGCAGAGCTCGCTGACCTGATCGCAATCCATTCCGCTCGTCTCGCCTATGCACCCGATGGCAGCTACGGTGCCAAGGACGCGGGACGCAGCATGGACATTCGCCCTGACGAATCAGCTCGCGCCACCCAGACCCATCCGCTGGTTCCGTCCCACCCTGAAACCGGGCGGCGCGGATTCTATTCGACGCTGGGCTATATCGTCGGGATTAATGGCTTGGAGGATTCCGAGGCCTTCCCGTTGCTGCTCGAGCTCCAGAAGTGGCAAGGCGACGACCGCTTTGTCTATCGACACAAGTGGGAGCCCGGCATGCTGACGATGTGGGACAACCGCTCGGTCCTGCACAAGGCCACCGGCGGATACGACGGCCATCGCCGCGAACTTCACCGCACGACTATCGCGGCGTGGCGCGGCGATTAAGCTCTCCCACCACCCCGGTCGCGATCAGGACCTGCCCGAAGTAATAGAGCGGCCAGATCAGCAATCCCGGCATCGCGCTTTCAGCCAGTGGCCCCATCCGCGCAAAAATCAGCAGGTCCGAGATCGCAAACAGCACGGCCCCGATTCCGACCCGGTAGCGGGGAAAGCTGCTGGTCCAGGCCGCAGCAGTCATTGCACCCAGCCCCAAGCCATAAAGCGCCACTCCGGGCGACTTGGAAAGGAACAGGCTGATCACCGGGATCAGAATCAGGAATGCCAGCGCGGCAACCCTTTGACTGACGTCCAGGCTTGGTCGGCGATGCTGCCAATAGAGCCGGATTGCGACCAGGTGGCCGATCAGAAAGGCGATCGCGCCCCATTCCAGCACCAGCTCGATCAGCACATCACCCAGGGCACCAAAGGCCATCACCGCTGCAATCATCCGCGAATCTGCGCCTTTGTGGCGGGCCAGCGCATAAACCGCGAGCAGCGCCACACCCGCGCCTTTCCAGGCCATCAGGTACAGCCCCGGAACCTGACCATTGCGCACGAAGTAAAAGCTGATTCCGGCAATCAGGCTGGCCAGCAGCCACGGCCGCTTCTCAATCAGTGCTCGTTTGGGCATGTCGTCTCCCCCAGTGGCTACAAGCTTGGCGTTTCAATTTCCTGAGCGCAAGGCTAGGCGACTGATCATGACCTATGACGTTCACAT
>CALMBN010000154.1 GCA_937860195.1 uncultured Novosphingobium sp. | reverse complement strand
CCTTGATCTCATCCCAGCGTCCCGGCCCTTGGCGGTCAAGGCTGTAGGGCTGGTAACTGGTGAGGTAGAGCTGCGACTTGCCTTCGGGTTGCAGCCCGGGGAAGCCGATGATCCCGCCGCCATGCAGCGGGTTTTCGATTCCCGGCTGGCCCCGGCGCAGTGGCTCGAAACTGTCGAGGAAGCCCTGCAACGTAGTGGCATTGATACAGTTTGCAGCAGATTCGGAGAGTTCGACCGGGATCTTTGACGATAGCTGCTCAACCGACCGGTCAAGCGCTGCATCAACCTTGAACAGTGTATAGGGCGCGTTCTTCACCCGCTTGGCTCGCGCCAGCATGTCGGCATCGAGGCCGCTGACGAATTTGTCCAGCCGCGCCGGATGAATGCCGGCGATCACCGCATCTTTCGCGCGAAACTCCTCGCCTTCAACCGAGCGCAGCCCAACAGCCCGGCCGCTTTCAACAATGACGGAATCAATCTTGGTGTTGCAACGGATCTCGCCACCGAAATCGGTGATGCAGTCCGCCAGCGCCTGGCTGAGCGAGCCGCTGCCCTTGGTCGGAAAGCCGACCGGGTAGAAATGCACCAGCAGGATCATGATGATCAGCCCGAAGCCCGTACCCATATCGTCGGGGAATTGCAGAATGCCCTCGGAAACCCATTTGAGCAGGTGAATCTTGAGGATGTCGGTCTCAAACAGTTCATCGACGATTTGCAGGGGGCTTCGGAACATCAGATCGAGCATCCGCCGCCCGTCCTCGTTCGATTCCATCATCGCCATGAACGGGCCCATCGGGATCGGAACATTGAACATGCCCTGCAGCAGCATCGGCATCATCCGCGCGCCCCAGTTGACGAACTCGCGATAGGCGTCAGCGTCCTTCCCGGAATACTTGGCAATCTCCTGACAGGTCTTGTCGACATCGACATAAGTCAGGAAATGCCGGAAATCCTTGAGTAACAGGCCCATCGGCGCTTCCGGATAGAAATAGTCAAGGCCGTATTTCGACTTGAGTTTGAGTTCGTCGTTCACCAGCAACGGGTTGGCCTGGATCATCCCATGCATGGCGCTGTGCTTGTTGTGGAAGAAGCCGGGGGCCGTGCGTTCAAGGGTGACCGCCCCGCCGCCGATGAACTCCTTCATCTCCAGCACCAGCACCTTCTTGCCGGCCTTGGCGAGATAGGCCGCCGCGCCAAGCTGATTGTGGCCTGCCCCCATCACGACGATATCGCAGTTGCTCATTGGTGATCTCCAGAGAAAAAGTCACGAAACCGGGTGATGCCAGGGACGTGGCTGGCACAGCCACCGTCCGAGACAAGCACCTGTCCGGTGATGTTGCGGGCGGCATCGCTGGCGAGGAAGGCGACAGCCTCAGCGATGTCTTCGGCTTCACCCAATTGGTCGCGCAGGGTCTCGTCCTCAACCGCTTTGCGCAGCATCGGCGGGAAGGCCTCCTTCAGCGCCGGGGTCATCGTCATGCCGGGCGCGACTGCGTTGCAACGCACACCGTGGATTCCGTGGCTTGCCGCGATCGAGCGGGTCAGCTGGAGGATCGCCGCTTTCCAACTGGCATAGGCGGCCTGGATCAGGTGGCCTTGCAGCGCGAGGTTGCTGACTGTGTTGATGATGTTGCCCTTGCTCGCGCGCAAGTGCGGCAAAGCGGCGCGGCAGGCGATCATCGTGCCGCGCACGTTGACGCGATAGGTCCGGTCCCACAACGCGGTGCTCATTCGTTCAACATCACCGTCGTTCCGGGCGATCTCCGGTCCGAGCAAAGCGGCGTTGTTGTGGAGCACATCAAGCCGTCCGAAGTGGCTCACCGTTTGGGTGATCAGCGCTTCGATCGACCCCTCGTCCTCCAGATCGAGCAGCAGCGCCAGCGCACCGTCGAGTGTTGCGGCCAGTTCCCTGGCCCGCTCGACCGCGATGTCGGCCAGCACCACCCGCGCACCGCGCTGCGTCATCAACTGGGCGGTAGCAAAGCCGATCCCGCCCGCCCCACCAGTGATCACCGCCACCTTGCCGTCCATCCGGATTGCATCGGCCATGGTCTCGACTCTCCTTGCTTTGCCTTGTTTCGCGCGTCGTTCTAGTGTCCTTGTCGCAAAGGCAAAGACGGCACTTATTTGTGCCTTGGGAACGGCGAAACGAATGGACAGGACCGACCCGCTTGAGCGCCCCGAGATCATTGCCCTGACAACTGAAATGTCCGCCCACAGGCGCGGGCGAGATGAACCGGTGCGCGAAGTGATGGCCTTGCTGGGGGACCGCTGGACCACCCTGATCCTGCTGGTGCTGGCGACTGGTGAGTTGCGCCATGCCGAGCTTAAGCGGGTGCTGACAGAAATCTCGTTCGAACAGGCGATCTCGCAGCGGGTACTGACGCTGAAGCTGCGCAGGCTGGAGCGTGACGGGTTTGTGGCGCGCAACGTGACCGGGGACGTGCCGCCCAAAGTATCGTACCGCCTGACCTCGTCAGGCGCGGCGCTTCACGTGCAAGCGCGTGAGATGATCAATTGGGTGAAGCGTTCGAGTGCAGAAATCGAGGTTGCGCGAGCGCTGTTTGATACGGCCTAACGATGGCCGGTATCAGCTTGCCACCGCACCGCGATCGCATCGCGGGCCACATCGTCATTGCCTTCGATCGGCACGACGTTGCTCATCGGCTGAACCCGGTTCTGCGCCACAGCTTCAAGCCGCTCGATCACCCAGCGCAAGGCGCGGTCGTTGTTGTTGGTGATGTGCCATTGCACCACTTCGCGGATCGGCGGCATCGCGAACGGGAGTTCGCGCATCACCAGCGGGAAATTGCGGACCACTTGTTCGGCCAGGCGCCGATGCATGGTCACGATCCGGCTGGTCCCCAGCACCAGTCCCGGCAGCGAGAGGAAACTGGGCGCAACCACGTCAATCCGGCGTTGCTGCTTCTGGCGGCGTGTGAACCACTCCTCAAACGCCGGCATCTGGGCCCGGCCGAACCGGGCAGTGACATGACCAAGTTCGAAATACATCTCACGGGTCATTTCGCCCTTCAGCGCCGGATTGGCCGCATCGCCGACCACGACATAGTCATCCTCGAACAGGAAATGGCTGGGGTGATCAGCCGACACTGCGAAATCGATCGTGATCAGCAGTTCGACATAACCGCGTTCGACCGCTTCGATCGGGTTGGTGCTCATCGGCTGGACTTCGAAGCGCATGTTGGGGGCATCTTGCTCAAGCTGGGCAAACGCCCCTGCCAGCAAGACCTGCGTGGTATAGTCCGAGGCCATGATCCGGATCTGGCGATCGGCGGTTTGCGGATCGAATTCGGGGGCTACCGCGATGGTACTGCGAACCTGCTCGAGCACCGAGCGGACCGGTTCGATCAGAGTTTCGGCCCGCGAGGTCAGGATCATGTGGCGGCCTTTGACCACCAGCAGATCGTCGGCGAAGTAATCGCGCAATCGGCCCAACGCAGACGAAGTCGCCGATTGCGACAGGCACAGCCGGTCCGCCGCCAGGCTCACGCTCTTTTCGGTCAGCAGTGCATCAAGCGCCACCAGCAGGTTAAGGTCCAGCCGTCCGAACCGCATTGCCATCTCCCCCGCGCCCCTCTTTTTACTGCAACGTAGCGAGGGCGCTGGCGACCAGTGTAGCAAGATCGCCGTCATGGGCAAATCCTGCGTGTTCGGCCGCCGGCGTGAGCAAGGGCGGGTTGGCCGCGAAAGCCGCTTCAAGTGCGACATCTGGGGCGTATGAGACCAGGTCAGCAGAGACCCCGCACTGGCGCGCAACCTCTGCCGCAAGGTCGCCCATCGCGATCCGTTGGGCCGGCAGCGTTACCGCCCGAGTCGACGGGAGCAGCGCAGTATCCAGACTGAGCGCATGCACGAAATTGTCGGCACAACGCGCCACCGATTGAGCCCAGATCGTCCCTGTTGCCGAAACCGGGCAGGTAAACGCCTCGCCCGCTTTCAAGGTGTGGAACAGGTTCGACATGAAAGCCGATTTCATTCCTGACGGCCCCTTGGGCCGCGCCAGAATTCCGGGAAGGCGGACCGATACGCCATCGATTGCAGTGCGGTTCGACATCATCGCGACGGCGTGCTCCATCATCGCCTTGTGCCCGCCATAGATCATCTTGGGGCTGAGCGGTGTGGCATCATCGACCTGCAGCGGGAGCGGGTCGCCATAAACTGCGATCGAGCTGGCGTAGACCACCCGCAGGCCCGGTTGCGCGGCGCTCGCTTCAAGCAGCAGGTCATACATCGCGTCGATATTAATCCGGCGGCTGGCCGCTGGATCGGCTTCGGCCGCGCCGCCGGGCACTGTGGCGAGATGGATCAAGGCATCGAGTCCGCCAGCCAGCGCCTCGGCCCGCACCATCGGATCTCCAAGATCGCCAACCACTGAGCGCGCGCGCGCCGGAATGCCGCCGCCGTGGCTATCCAGCCCGATCACGGTGTCCCCGCGCGCCAGTAGCCGCGCGATCAGCTCGCGCCCGACGAATCCGCCTGCCCCGGTTACCACCACTTTCATGCCGCCTGCATTCCTTCAAAAGTGATGGGCGGATGTTGCCACCCGCCCACCTGCCTTATGCATTCAATTGCGGAACCGGGATCAGAAGTCGAACCCGAACCGCACGCCCACGACACGGGCGGTCAGACCGGCGACCGGCCAGGCGCGGATGCCGCCGTCTGGCTGACCGGCAAAGGTGCTGGCCAGATAGGCTGTCGGTTCGCGTTCCTTGGTCACGTTGCGGGCAAAGACCGAGAGCGACCACTTGCCGTCCGGATGCCGGAACCCGAAGCCGAGGTTGACGATTTCGTGGCCCGGATAGCGATAGCGCGGGTCGCCATATGCGGCGAGCAGCACTTCACTCTTGTAGATCAGGTTGGTGTTGACGAACATTTCGAGGTTGGACCCGACCGGCACCGCATATTCGGCCGAGATCGAGAACTTGTGCTTGGGCGCGAACAGGAACTGGGTGTCACCGATATAGACCCCGTCATCCCCGACATAAGGAACTGCAACGCCGAGCGAGTTCAGCACCGTCGTGGGAAACCGGACATCGTTGAACTGATACCCGGCGTTGATCGTCAAGCCCGGCAGAACTTCACCCATTGCGGTCAGCTCAAAGCCCTTGGAGGTGACCGAGGGCACGTTGAGCGGTTCCGAAACCAGCGCCGTGCCAACGAAAACACTGGTCTGGCTCTGGAAATTCTCAATCTTCGAGTAGAACACGTTGGCTGCCAGCTGGAGCCTGCCAACCTTGAACTTAGCACCGAGTTCAAAGGCATCCGACATTTCCGGCTTCAGTTCGAACAGCGCGCCCGTGGCCTTGGCACCAACCGCAGTCGGCTTGTACCCGCGTGAGTAGGACGCGAAAATGTTGACGTCCGGACTGGGTCGATAGCTCGCCCCGATCCGCCCCGAAAAGTTGCTTTCGGTGGTAACAAAAGTCGCTGGAGCGCCAGGCGTCACGCCGAACACCT
>CALMBN010000153.1 GCA_937860195.1 uncultured Novosphingobium sp. | reverse complement strand
GCAGCGTTCATGGCGATGATCGTGTTCCTGCGCAAGAACGGGGTTGGTTTCGCACCACCCGAAGCGCAGGCGACTGAAGCCATCCTCGGTCTCGCCGCGGGCGAGATCGTGGAGGAAGGCCTCGCCCGCTGGATACGGGACAACTGGCCGGCGAGCGGTGGCGAAGCCACTCCGCAATCCACGCCCAGCCGCAAGAAAAAGGGACCCGCATCACCGCGGGCCCCTTGATTTTCTCTAGCATTCCAAATGAGTCAGATCGACGGCGCGATTACGCCTGCTGGATCGCCGACAACTCCCAATCGTCCGCTTTCCCGCCCTTGCCGCGGCGGAAGGTCCAGACTTCGGTCACTTCCTGCGGCGCCGTGCGGCTGCCGGAGACGACCTTGCCGCTGGTGTCGAACAGCGGGCCGCCGGAGTTGCCCGGATTGATGGCCGCGTCGATCTGAATGATCGAGCGAATCGTCCAATCGGGCGAGCGCAGCCCGCGAATCCGGATTCGCCCGGTCGAACTGAAGCATTTCGACCGCGAGGCAAAAATTATTATCGACATCCTCAACGATGCCTGGTCGGACAATTGGGGCTTTGTGCCAATCACCGAGGCCGAGATTGCCCATACCGGCAAGAAGCTGCGCCCTTTGGTTCGCGAAGACCTGATCATGATCGCCGAGCTGGAAGGCCGTCCAGTGGCCTTCATGATGACCCTTCCCGATGCCAATGAACCGATCAAGGCAATCGGCGGCAAGCTGTTCCCGTTTGGCTGGTTGAAGATGCTGCTGTGGCTGCGCAAGCCCAAGGTCCGGACGATGCGGGTGCCGTTGATGGGCGTGCTCAAGGAATTCCAGTCGAGCCGGCTTGCCAGCCAGTTGGCCTTCATGATGATCGAATACATCCGCCGCGGCGCAATTGTCCGGTATGGCACAACGCGCGGCGAAATCGGCTGGATCCTGGAAGACAATCAGGGAATGGTCGCCATTGCCGAGGCGATCGACAGCAAAGTGAACAAGGAATACTCGATCTACGAAAAGGCGATCTAGGCTTCGCTCCCGCTCCCCCGATCTGCCGCACTGGTGACCGCCACGTCCAGCGTCACATTGCCCAGCGTGCGCATGATATCGGGCAGCATTTCGACTGCCACCAGCAGCGCCAGCGGAGCAATCGGCACCCCCATCGCATTGGCAATCGGGCCGACCGAGATTACGAAGCTGATCGTGCCGGGGAGCGAGACCGAGCTGAGTGAGACCAGAAAGGCCACGAACACCCCGGCCACCAGCGCAGCAGCGGTGAGCGGCGTGCCGGTCAGGTAAGCGGCATAGATCGCCACGGCGAGGTTCATCGCCGGACTGGTTGCGCGAAAGATCGCGACCGCCATCGGCAGGACGAAATCGGCGGTCGATTCCCGCACGCCCAGCTTGCGGGTGGCGGCCAGCATCGCGGGCAAACTGGCGAGCGAGCTTTGGGTCGAGATTGCGACCGCATTGACCGGCACCATCGCCCGGGTGAACTCACCCAGTTTCTTGCCGCCAAGTGTGATCGCCAGCCCATACCCTGCCAGCAACACCACCAGGCCAGCTGCGGTCACCACCACGATGTAATGCGCCAGGGCCCCGATCGCGTCGGCCCCGGTTTTGGCGCCCAGCGACATCGCCAGCCCGAACACCCCAAGCGGCGCGAGCATCAGCACCCAGCCGACGATCACCATCATCGCCCCGGCCAGTCCCTCAAAAAACCGCGTGATGGACTGGCGCTGCGGCTCGCCGATCCGGGTCAGTGCCAGTGCGAACAACGCGGCAAAGATCACGACCGGAAGCATCGCCCCGGCAGCAGCAGCAGCGAAGATATTTTCCGGCATCATCGCGTTCAGGATACCGGCCACGCCCGGCACCTTGCCGGCATCACCCGCTCCGCCGCTCAGCGCGGCAACCGCCTTCGCGGGGATCGGAAACAGCTCGATCAAGGCTGGCACCAGCAACGCCGACATCGTCCCCGCCACAAGCAGCACCAGAACGAACATCCCGACCGCACGCCTGGCCAGCGCGCCGCCGTTCGCCGCGGCCAGGGTCTGCGAAATGCCGGTCACGACCAGTCCGATCACCAGCGGCAGGATCGTGAGTTGCAAAGCCTTGAGCCACAGGCTGCCCATCGGCTCGGCCAAGGCCAGCAGCGGAGCCAGCGCCGGGCTGCCTTTCAGCAGGATCGCGGCCACAAAACCCAGCACGAGTGCGGCGAAGGTCCATAGCGCCGGAACCTTGATCTCCGGAAAGCCCGTCGCCGTCTTCTGCTCGCTCATAGCTGCTCCCCAAGCCCAGTTTGATCACGTGACTTTAGCGCCGCGAAGCGACATAGCAATTTTTGAAGCGTGCAAGTGCTACGAGGCTGGAATGGGACGGCAATTTTTCGGAACTGACGGAATTCGCGGACTGACCAACGCGGGCGTGATGACTGCCGCAGTGGCGATGAAAGTCGGCCAGGCGGCCGGCACGCGCTTTCTGCGCGGCAAGCATCGCCACCGGGTGGTGATCGGCAAGGATACGCGGCTTTCGGGCTATATGCTGGAAAACGCGCTGGTTGCCGGCTTTACCAGCGTCGGCATGGATGTCGTGCTGACCGGGCCGTTGCCGACCCCGGCGATTGCCATGCTGACCCGCGAACTGCGTGCCGATGTCGGCGTGATGATCTCGGCCAGTCACAACCCCTATCAGGACAACGGCATAAAACTGTTCGGGCCCGACGGCTTCAAGCTTTCGGATGAAGACGAGCTGGCGATTGAAGCGATGCTGGCCCAGGATCTGCCGCTCGCCCCCGCTGCCGAAATCGGTCGTGCCCGCCGGATCGAGGATGCGGGTGGGCGCTATATCCACGCGGTCAAAGGCTCGCTGCCCGATGATGTCCGGCTCGATGGCCTCAAGATCGTGATCGATTGCGCCAATGGTGCAGCTTACCAGGCGGCCCCGTCGGCATTGTGGGAATTGGGCGCGGATGTGGTCGCGGTCGGCGTTCAGCCAAACGGCACCAATATCAACGACAAGTGTGGCTCGACCCATTTGGCGCTTATCAAGGAAACCGTAGTGGCGAGCGGGGCCGACATCGGGATCGCGCTTGATGGCGATGCTGATCGGCTGATCGTGGTGGATGAACAGGGCCAGACCGTCGATGGTGACCAGATCATGGCCTTGATCGGCACGCAGCTCGCAGCACGTGGGGCCCTGCGCGGCGGCGGGGTGGTAGCGACGGTGATGTCCAACCTGGGGCTTGAGCGGTATCTGGCTGGGCATGGCCTGACGCTGGCGCGGACCAAGGTCGGCGACCGCCATGTCCTCGAAAAAATGAAAGCCGATGGCTTCAACCTGGGCGGTGAGCAATCGGGCCACATGATCCTGCTCGATCACGGCACCACCGGCGATGGCACGGTTGCGGCATTGCAGGTGCTGGCCGCGCTGGTCCAATCGGGCAAGAAAGCCAGCGCGCTGCTCCACTTGTTCGATCCGGTGCCGCAATTGCTCAGGAACGTGCGGTTTGCGGGGGGGAGGCCACTTGAAGATGCGCGGGTCATGGCAGTGATCGCCGAAGCCGAAGCAGCGCTGATCGGCAAGGGCCGTCTGGTGATCCGGCCTTCGGGGACCGAACCGGTGATCCGGGTGATGGCCGAAGGTGATGATGCAGGGCAGGTTGACGACGTGGTTGAGGCAATCTGTGCAGCAGTGAAGGAGGCGGCGGCCTAGCCAAACCCGCCTATCCTGAGCTTGTCGAAGGACTGTCCTTCTTGAGACTATGCGCAGCGCCAGAAGGCAAGTACAGCCCTTCGACAAGCTCAGGGTGGACGGAGTTCTTAAATGCTTGAAATGCGCCCCGATTGCGAACGCTGCGGCATCGATCTGCCTGCCGAGGCGGCGGGTGCGTTCATCTGCTCGTTCGAATGCACCTTTTGCACCGAGTGCGCCGAAACGCTCGACGATCGCTGCCCCAATTGCGGCGGCGAGCTGATGGACCGGCCCAGCCGGGCACTTAACCATCATGCCAAGAGCCCGCCTTCGTCGGTCCGGAAGTTCAAGCCGTGATTACCCCGCCGCGCATCCTCGTCATCGCCGGGTCTGACAGCTCGGGCGGGGCCGGGATTCAAGCTGATATCAAGACCATCACCATGCTTGGCGGATACGCGATGACCGCGATCACCGCGATTACCGCGCAGAACACATTGGGGGTCAGCGCAGTCGAGGTGCTCTCGCCCGAACTGGTCGCCGCCCAGATCGACGCCTGCGTCAGCGACATCGGAGTCGATGCGATCAAAATCGGGATGCTCGGCTCGCCCGCGATTGCCGCCGTGGTGGCAGACCGACTCGAGGGGCTAGCCGTGCCAGTGGTATTCGATCCGGTGATGGTGGCCACAAGCGGCGCGGCCTTGGCGAATAGCGAAACCATCGCGGCCTTCGAACGGTTGATGCGGCTTTCCACGCTGACCACCCCCAATGTGGCCGAACTGATTGCGCTCGGAGAGCATGAGGGGATGGTCGCGCGCGGGATCGCCTATCTGGCCAAGGACGGTGATGGCACTGGCGAACGGGTCGAAGATGTGCTTATGCTCCCCGGCGAGCCGCCGCATGTGATGGCAGGGACGCGGATCCACACCGCCCATACTCACGGTACCGGCTGCACGCTCGCCAGCGCTATCGCCACTTACCTCGCGCGGGGTCTGCCGCTATCCGAAGCGGTTGACCGTGCCCGCCTATTCGTCCGCTCCGCGCTGCGCGCCGGGCCGGGGTTCGGGCAAGGCAATGGCCCGCTGGGGCACCCCGAGACGAGGGGGTAAAATCCTCCTCGAGCTTGCTAGGGGAGGGGAACCACCTGCCCAGCAGGCAGGTTCAGGTGAGCATGGAATTGCCGGAACACCCGGTCCT
>CALMBN010000152.1 GCA_937860195.1 uncultured Novosphingobium sp. | reverse complement strand
CTCAGGATGAACGGATGTGGGGGTGAAGCGATTCACATTTCGCGCATCTTGCTCTCGTCGGCTTAGCTGCCGCCTTCGACCTTGGGCACAGCCGCACCAGCCTTCATCAACCGCCAGGCGGCAAACGCCAATACCCCCGCCCCCAGCAGCAGGGCCGTCCATAGCGCAATGCTGCGCGGATCGAATGGCGTTTCGGGGGCAGCCGGGGCGAGCAGGATCACCGGGGCATCACCCGCACTCGCCACCTCAGCCTCGCGCCGCCAGGCCCTGAGCAGATCGCTCGGCTTGCCAAGGTCCGCAGGATCGAACCAGGCCGGCTTGGCATCGGCATGACCGACCGCAAGGCTATAGGGTCCGGATTCGTTGAACGCCGCAAATACGGTGATCGGATCGACGACCAATGACACTTTGGGCGCCTTGGAAAAGCCTGAACTGCGCGGATCTGCAGCCAGGCGGTATTCGCGCACGGTGCTGCCAGAAAGTTCAAGGCTGATCGGTCCTTCGCCCTGTTTGAGCGTGCCGCGCGCCAGCAGGCCCCACGGTTCCGAGCGATCATTGCGGCCGAACAGCTCAACCGGAACGATCCCGTCTGGCCCGGTCATGGCAAGCTTCACTGCCCCAATCGGCACCGAGATTTGCGGAGCAAAGCGCATTTCGCGGCCATTCTTGGGATCGAGCGCCGCGCCGCTGGTTTCCAGCTCGACCCGCGCGGGCTGGCGTTCAACTGCTTCGAACAGCTTGGCTCCGGTCACTGTGATGTCCGGTCCGGCATCCCAGCTGACGCGAAGATAGCGATCGCGCAGGCTCACGCCCGCCAGCGCGATCCGGGCCTGACCCAGCACTTCGGGGTCGTTGCCGGGACGCAGCAAGACCTTTTCGGCCAAAGGCTGCCAGATCTTGAGGTCGCCGCCCTGTTCGAGCGTGAAGGTGACTGGAGTCTGTTTGGGCAAGGAGGCGTTGAGTTCGATCCCGACCACCGGCAGCGTCAGTTCGCGGGTATCGATCAGGATCGAGCCGCGCGGATCGGTCGCAGCAGCGGCATCGGTGGCTGTCACTGCGACAGAGGTGTCGCCAGCAGTGACATTGACCTCAACCGGAACAACCGCGCCGCCCGGTGCAGTGACAATCGGGATCGCGGGCAGATCGTGGCTGCGCAGCAGGCTCGATTCGCCCGAGCGGTCATAACCCAGAGCAAGCGACAAGGTGCGACCCTTGGCGTCAAAAATCCGCACATCGCCCAGATCTGCGCGCTTGATCTCGGCCACCGCAGCTGCGGGCAAGACCACCCGGCCCAGCGCGTTTCCGGCCATCGGCGCGACTGCCAGAACCTGCGCGAAATCATCCTGCTTTTTAGGTTCGGGAGCTTCTTCGGCAGAACAGCCGATCAGGCTGGCGCAGGCCAGCGCTAGCGAGGCCAAACGGGTCAGGCGGGCAATCATGATTTCTCCTCAGCGCCGATCTTCCTTGGTGGAAGTGGCACGAAATAGCCGATCAGCAGCATCAATACACCCACCCCGATGAACGCCACAATCCGGGCTATGCCTTCGGCCTGTGACATATCGACGAACAGCAGTTTGGCTACCACAACGCCGAGCAGGCTGGCCCCGGCAAGCCATGGCACCCGCATTTCCTTGCGCTGTGCATAGAACATCAGCCCCATCGCCATCAGCGTCCACAGGATCGAGAAACCGGTCAGCACGGTCGGACTGGAGAGCGTGGTATAGTCCCACGGCACAGCCATATAGTGATGCGCGGTGCGAACCCAGATCCCGCCCACCGCGACAAACCCGAGCAGCGCCAGCGCGCCAAGCCCGCCATTGCCCGCGATCCAGGCCGCCAGCCTTGGCTGCGGATCTGCGGTTTTCAGCATTTCACGCCGGGCGGCCAGCGCGGCGATGGCGAGGCCGACGGCAAGGTCGATCGGGTTGAGCAACGGGATATATGGCAGTGGTTGAACGTCTCCCGCAGCAAACCAAGCCGCGCCCAGCGCGCCGACATAGGTCAGCGCCGCCAGCACTGAGCCGGCCCGCCACCAATAGGCCCGGGCATGGGGATGGAGCGGCCAGCCATGTTCCCGCGTCACGCCACTTGCCGCGCGGCCAGCCCAGCGGGTCAGCCCGAACAGCATCGCGGTGGAAGCGATCAGGAAGACGACACCGGCCCAAGAGGTGTTCCACAGGCCAGCCCAGTCGATCACGCGGTAGAGTGCATCGGCCAGCATCGCGGTCAGCACCAGCACGCCCAGCGTGTGCATCGCCGCGTCCCATTTGCTCGGCGCTTCAGTGCGGGCAGTATCGCGCAGTTGCAGCATCCGGAAATGGATCCCCAGTGCGAGCACCCAGGCGATCAGATCGGGCAGGTCAGTGACCGAACGGCTCATTGCGAGGCTGACCGGGAACGCAAACGCGATCAGCGGCATGCTCAACCATCCCGGCCAGGTCGCTACGGCCCAGCTGCGGGTCCGCCCGAACCAGTTGCCCAGCGCCATCAGGCCGAGCGCGCCCAGCAGCCCGACCAGAGAGGCTTGCCATTCGCTGAAGACCGGCAGGGGCCAATCTTCACTGGTCACCGCCGGTAACGCGCGGGTGACTTCTTGCACCACCGCCAGCGCGGCAAAGCCGAATCCGGCCAGGAACCAAGGCTTGTCGAGGACCGCTTCAACCGGGGCCCACTTCAGCGCCCAGCGCGATCCGCTGTGCTCTGCGGGCCGGCGCAGCCACCATGCGGTCAGCAACAGCGGCACCGCGATCAGCAGCGGGCCAACAAACCCGTTGTTGGCAAACGGCATTGCCGAGATGTTTTCGTGCAGGGCGGTGATCGTCAGCACCGCGCCCAACACTTGCAGCAACAGCCCGAACGCCCGCGGCATCCACCGTGCTTGCCGCGCGCCGACCCAGAACGCGCCGGCTCCTTCCAGCGCCCACGACGCGCCAACCCATTTGACATCAAGCGCGAGCGGGATTGCCAGCGTGACAAACCCGACCCCGATTGCCAGAACGCATTCGCTGAGCAGGCCCATCCCGTCCTGGCGGCGCTTCATCGCCCAGGCCGCAACCCCCAGATAGACCGCCCCGAATACCAGCGCCGACCATGCCGCAGCATAGGGCTTGTCCTGCACCAGTCCGGCTTGCAGCCCGAACCCGGCCAGCGCGGTGCCGAACAGCAGGGTCGAATCCGCGACATTGCCGAGTTTACCGGGGGTATTGTGGGCATAGAGCAAGGCGGTTGTGAGGTAGATTGCCACCGAAATCGCCAGAAACGCTTCACAAATCAGGAAGTGCCGGTCCTGATAGGCCGCGAATCCCCAGAACGTCGCCAACCCGAAGGTTGCGAAAAAACCCAACAGGTTGAGCAGGCGCCAGCTCTTTTTCCACGCGATCCCCATCACCGCCAGGTTCAAGATCGTGATATAGCTGAACAGCCCCAGCGGAGTTTCGGACTCGCCGCCCAGCAGCACCGGCACGGCATAGCCGCCCAGGAACGATGCGAGCGCCATCACGCGCGAGTTCTGGATAACCGCGAGATAGGCACCCAGCGCGGCGAACAGGATCATGAAGGCAAAGGCGGCGTTGGAAGGCATGACTCCCAGCTTTACGGCAGCGAACACCGTGAGGTACATCACCGCCACGCCCGCGCCTTGCAGATGGAGTGCGAAATCAGGCCGCACGAGCCGTTTCCAGTATCCCACCCCCAGCAGTGCCGCTCCCGCCAGCCCGACTGTCGCCAGCCGCGCCTCGATCGGGAACAGCCCGGCATTGGCCACCAGCCGCGCCAGGAACACCAGGCCAACAAACAGCACCACCAGTCCGACCCGGACAATGGTGTTGCCGCCGGTGAACCATTCAACCGCCCGCTGGATCGCGACTTCGGCCATATTGGGTTCGGACGGTTCAGCTGGCTCCGGTTCCGGCGCTTGCCAGGTCGGCGGCTCGGCGGTCCAGGCCTGGGCAATAGCCGGGGCCGGGGCGGCCTGCGTTACGGGCGCAGAAGTCGGCTCTGAAGGTCGAACCGACGGCGCGGGAACCTCGCGCTGCGGGGGTGAAGCTGGATCGTGACCAGCCAGTTGCTGCTCAACCGCTCGGGCAATTTCAGACTTGAGCAAGGTGTCGAGCCACTTGCCCATCAGCGCGCCGATCCCGCCAGCCAGGATCACACCAAATGCGCCGCATGGGGCAAAAGCCCAGCCCATCAGAGCCCCTGCTACTGCTGCCCAAAGGATCATCGCCCCAACCTTTACTTGCCCGATAATGAGCGCAGTCTGGCAGAAACGGCGGCG
>CALMBN010000151.1 GCA_937860195.1 uncultured Novosphingobium sp. | reverse complement strand
TATCCTGCCCTTGGCGCTCTCCGACGGGCAGCAACGGCAGGCACGGATATTGGCCGGACGGGTCAGCGCGGCGATTGCCAAGGACACGCGCTTCAGCCTCGGCATCCGGCAGGCCGCCGCTGGACAGGTCGCGGCGCTACAGGGCCTGCACGGCAGTGCCTTCCTGGCCGCCAGCGAAGCGCGACTTGAGAGCGGGTTCGAACGGCTACCCGGCAGTTCGTTCGCCCTGCGCCAGCAGCTCGGGCGTTTCGGACTGACCGGTAGCGTCGAGACTGGCGAAGCGCGACTTTATGAACGCGCGGGCGTCGAGTTTGTGCGCAGCGGCACAAACCGCTACCCTTATTCCACACTCGCTTTGTCACTCGACCGTCAGATCGGCCCTGCCAAACTGGCGCTGGGCGCAAGCTGGATGCGTGAGGACGAGACGATCCTTGGCGCGCGTTTCGCGAACTTCATCGGGCAGGATGGCGCGCGCAGCCTGTTTGTCGGTGGCAATGGCGAAGTGCAACTGGCGCGCGACTGGGCGCTCGGCGCAAGCTGGCGGCAGGGGTGGACCCAAGCCAATGCGGGCGGTTCGCTGACCGGGCAGAGCCTGCTGAAGAGCAATGCCTTCTCGTTCGACATCACGAAAGCCAACGCGCTTGCCAGCGGCGACCGGCTGGCTTTACGCATCGCGCAGCCGCTACGTGTCACCAGCGGCGGACTCGCGCTCAATGTTCCCGTCGCTTACGATTATGCGACGCTGACGCCGACGTTCGGCCTGCGCCGATTCAGCCTTGCGCCGACCGGGCGGGAGATTGCCAGCGAGCTGGCGTGGATGGTTCCTATCAGCGGCGGATATTTCTCGTCGAACGTCTTCTGGCGGCAGGAGCCAGGACATTTCGAAAGCGCGCCCGACGATGTCGGCGTGGCGTTGCGGCTGCAGTTCGACTTCTAGACGGTAAAGCTCTCGCCGCAGCCGCAGCTTCCTTTGGCATTGGGGTTTTCGAACGTGAAGCCGGCGGCAAAATCGTCTTCGACCCAGTCCATCGTGCTGCCGATCAGGTAGAGCACCGAGCCAGCATCGATGAAAAACAGCCCGCCGGAGGTTTCGATTTTCTCGTCAAACGCGGCTGCCTCGGTCACGTAATCAACCGAATAGGCAAGGCCCGAACAACCACGACGCGGGGTGCTGAGTTTGACTCCGATCGCGCCGTCCGGTGCCTCGGCCATCAGCTTTGCCACCCGCGCTTCGGCAGCAGGGGTCAGGATCACGGCGGCAGGCATGGGCCTGCGGGTGGTCTTCGCGGTCGTCATAGCATTCCAAGCTCCAGCCGGGCTTCATCGCTCATCTTGGCAGGGTCCCACGGTGGATCCCAGACCAGCAGCACTTCAGCGTCGCGCACCCCCGGGACCGAGCCAACCCGCAGTTCAACCTCGCCGGGCATCGATTCTGCGACCGGACAATGCGGGGTGGTCAGCGTCATGGTCACCACGACACCGCTGTTGTCATCCACTTCGACGCCGTAGATCAGCCCCAGATCATAGATGTTGACCGGAATTTCGGGATCGAAAATGTCTTTCAGCGCGGCGATTACCGCTTCGTAGAGATCCCCGCCGGGTTCGCTCGGCGCAACGCCTTCGGGATTGGCTGCCAGAAATCCTTCAAGGTAATCGCGCTTGCGTTCGAGCTTTTCTGAAGTCGATTCAACCGTGGCGCGGGGTGGCGCAGTCACGTTGGCGACTTCTTCAACCGTGAATTTGGGTTCCGTACTCACCCGAAAATCCTCCGTGTCCGTTCAATTCCTGCCATTAACGCAGCGATATCGCTAGCTTCCGAATAGAGCCCGAAGCTGGCCCTGGCCGTAGCCGGCACGCCCAGGTGGTCCATCAACGGCTGCGCGCAGTGGTGCCCCGCGCGGATCGCCACGCCTTCTTCGTCCAATATGGTGCCAAGGTCGTGAGGATGCACCCCGTCCATTGCGAAAGAGACGATTCCGGCGCTTTCCTCAGGCCCGAACAGCGTGATGTCATTCCGTTTGCGGAGTTCGCCGCGCAATTGCGCCACCAAAGCAGCCTCGTGCACGTGAATCTCCGCCAGCCCGATCGCCTGCACATAGTTCGCCGCCGCGCCAAAGCCGATTGCTTCGACAATCGCCGGGGTTCCCGCTTCGAACCGCTGCGGCGCTGCGGCATAGGTGGTGCGCTCAAAGGTCACCCGGTCGATCATCGCCCCGCCGCCCTGCCATGGCGGCATTGCGTCCAGCAATTCGGCCCGGCCCCACAGCGCCCCGATCCCGGTTGGCCCGTAAAGCTTGTGCGCCGAGAATGCATAGAAATCGCAGCCCAGCGCCACCACATCAACCGGCAACCGCGCTACGGCCTGACAGCCATCGAGCAGTAGCTTCGCCCCAACCCGGTGCGCCAGCGCCGCTGCGCGCGGAACGTCTAGTATCGAGCCGAGCACGTTGGAAACATGGGCGAGCGACACCATGGTATGCTCTGCGGTCAGCATCGCCTCCGCCGCGTCCAGATCGATCCGGCCGTCAGCAGTCAGCGGGCAGACATCGACCTGCCACCCGGCCAACTGCCAAGGCACAATGTTCGAATGATGCTCCAGCACCGAGAGCAGCACCCGGCCCTTGGCGGGATAGCTGTAGGCGACCAGATTGATCGCCTCGGTCGCGCCGCGGGTGAAGATTAGTTCATTCGCTGGAGCGCCGATCAGCCCGGCCACTTTGCCGCGCGCCGCTTCGAACGCCAGCGTCATCTCGGCCGAGCGGGCATAGACCCCGCGGTGGACCGTAGCATAGTCGCGGCCCAAGGCAGCCGTGCAGGCGTCGATCACAGCCTGCGGTTTTTGCGCGGTGGCAGCGCTATCCAGATAGTGCCAGCCGCCGGCAAGGCCGGGGAAATCTGCGCGCATACTCGCAAACAAACGACCGTCACCCCGTGCTTGGGAAATGGTCACAGCATCCCCCCCAGAGCCTTCAGCGCAGCCTCAAGCAGCGCCTCTTCCTCGGCAGCGCCAACGAACGCTTCGGCCACGAAGGCTTGCAGCATCAACCGTTTCGCCAGCTCCGGCGGCAGTCCGCGTTGGGCCATGTAGAACAGCGCGTTTGCGTCGAGCTCACCCACCGCGCAGCCGTGCGCGCATTTCACGTCGTCGGCATGAATTTCAAGCTCAGGCTTGGCATTGGCGGTCGCGGTCCGGTCGAGCAGCATCGCCCGGACCGACTGTGATCCATCGGTGCCATCCGCGCCCTTTTCGACCAGCACTTTGCCCAGATAGTTGACCACGCCCTTGCTGGCCGCGACTGAACGGACGGTCTGGCGGCTGACCGCATCGGGCGCGGCATGGGTAACTTCGGTGACGACTTCGAGCGTTTGACCGCCTGCTGCCAGCTGCGCCGCGCCGAGCGTGAATTCAGCGCCCTCGTCCAGCGTAACCCGCACGGCGATGCGGCCATAGCCAGTCCCAGCGTTCAGGATCCGCAGATCAAACTTCGCCCCCGCCGCCAGCGTGATCGCCAGCTCACGGACCACCGGCGCAGCGCCCGTGTTGACGATAGCCAACGCGCCAGCTTCACCAGCCGCAACCGCGATCGCTTCGGCCGCCACCGGCCACAGCGGTGCCAAGGCGGGCAAGTCCGCATAGCGAAACGCCTCGTCGCGGCGGGTTGGAAGGGCCAGCGCCTGGCTCACGCCGCAACGGCCTCATAGCCATGCTTTTCCAGCTCGTGTGCCAGTTCGGCCCCGCCGGTGCGGACAATCCGCCCGCCGGCCAGCACGTGGACAAAGTCCGGCTTCACGTAATCGAGCAAGCGTTGGTAGTGCGTGATCAGCAGCACCGCCTTGTCGGGTGCGCGCATCACCGCGTTGATCCCATCGCCGACCACGCGCAGCGCGTCGATATCAAGGCCCGAATCGGTTTCATCGAGCACTGCCAGCTTTGGCCCCAGAATGCCCATCTGAACCATCTCGGCGCGCTTTTTCTCACCGCCGGAAAAGCCGACATTGACCGGGCGTTTGAGCATTTCCATGTCGAGTTTGAGCAAGGCGGCTTTCTCGCGCGCCAGCTTGAGGAATTCCCCGCCCGACAGCGGTGGGAGATCGCGGCGGCGATTCTTCTCGATCACCTCGAAGGCCACCACGCGTTCCCACTCCTGGCGGCCCATCTCGACCAGCCGTTCGGGCGAGTAGGGCAGCAGCGCGACCTCGCGCAGGAAGAAGCCGTAGGCCTCGCCGCCGACGGCGGTGTCCGCGGCCATCTTCGGGATTTCGCCTTCGAGCCA
>CALMBN010000150.1 GCA_937860195.1 uncultured Novosphingobium sp. | reverse complement strand
GCGCCGAGTTCGGCGGCGGCGAGGAACAGGGCCTTTCGAAACATCACGGTCTCCATCTTTGCGGTTGATCCCAGGGGCGCTTCGGGACTCGCTCGATCAAGGGTTAACACGCCTCCTGCCTTGACAGAAGCAAAAATGATGGGAACTAGTCCGTAACACAAATGCATGGGGACGGACGCAGGACGGTGCTGACGGCGGATGAAATAGGCGTTATCGAAGCGGGGCTTGCGCGCAGGGGCGCGTGCGGCAGCGGAGATTCCACTTTGACCACGCCAAAACCGCCGCGCCGCAGCCATGCCGAAGCGCGCGAAGCGGCCATCAACCAGATCATCGATATCGCTACCGTCGAATTCGTCGAGAAAGGTCTGGCGGGTGCGCGGATCGACGAGATCGCCGGCAAGGCCACCAAGCGCAAGATTTACTACTACTTCGAAGGCAAGGACGAACTCTACCGGGCGGTGCTGGAGCGGGCCTATCGCCAGGTCCGTGACAGCGAGAGTGCGGTGGACATTGAGAGCGGGACTGCGCTCGATGCGCTGCGCCGTCTGATTGAGCACGATGTCCACTATCATGCGCAGCATCCCGAGCTGGTTCGGCTGGTGATGAACGAAAACATTCATATGGCCGAGCATCTCAAGCAGATCGACACGCTGCCGACCGGTAACCGTCAGGTCATTGAAATTCTCGGCAAGATTATCGCCCGGGGCGAGGCTGAAGGTTCCCTGCGGCCGGGCTTCTCGCCAGTCGATCTGCACATGAACATTACCGCGCTAAGCTTTTACAACGTTTCCAACCAGTTCACCTTTGCACACAACTTCGGAATCGACATGACCAGCCCGGCTGCGGTTGAGCGGCGGGCGCGGCAAGTGGCGGACATCATCATAGCCTGGGTGACGCAGAAGGACTGAGCGCCGGCCCGGTCGGTGCCGGCTCAAGCAGGTCTGGTTGCGGATGCCCGGCACCACAGGGGACGAGGACAATGGCAGGATTTGACACGGCCGCTGCGGGCGAAGGACCGGCCAACTGGACCAGGCGCGCGGTCGCCACGGTCGCGCTGTGCTTTGCGATCAACATGGCCGACGGGGTCGACGTTGCGATCCTTTCGTTCATCGCGCCCCGGGTCCAGGCGGACTGGGGCATTGCTTCCAATGTGATGGGCTGGCTGTTCAGCGCAGGACTGGTCGGCATGGCACTGGGCGGCATGTTCATCGCGCCGCTGGCGGACCGGATCGGTCGGCGCAGGGTGATCCTGACTGCGCTGATCCTGATGTCGGCGGGGATGCTGGCGAGCGGCTGGGTTGCGACCGTCCCGCAATTCCTGGGGCTGCGGGTGCTGGTCGGCATGGGGATCGGGACCGTGCTGGCGGCGATGGCAGCGCTCGCAGCGGAAAGCGCGCCCGAGCGGCATCGCAACCTTGCGGTCGGACTGGTCCAGGCCGGCTATCCGTTCGCTGCGATCTTTACCGGCCTGCTGGTCGCCCGCTTGCTGCCGGTCCACGGCTGGCATGTCCTGCTGGCCGGAGCGGGCCTGATCTCGGTCCTGCTGTTCCCACTGGCCTGGGTGTTGCTGAGCGATGCCGTGCCGACCGACAAGTCTGAAGCGCAGGCCGGAAACGGGGTTCGCTCGCTGTTCTCTCCGGCGTTGAAAGGCCGCACGATCGCGCTGTGGGGCGCGGTCTTCTTCGGGCTGATGGTGCTCTATTTCATTGTCAGCTGGATTCCCAAGCTGTCGATCCAGGCGGGTCTTTCGGAGACCAACGGGATCTATGCCGGCGCGCTCTACAACTTCGGAGCGTTCACCGGGACTGTGGCGATGAGCCTGCTGGCGGTGCGGGTGCCGCTGGGCAAGCTGGTCCCGGCGATGCTGACCAGCGCGGCCGTCGCGATGCTGTGGTTCGGATCGGTCTCGATGCCGGTCGCTGCGACCATGGCGACTGCGTTCGCGATCGGAGTGCTGCTGCAAGGCGGCTACAACGGTGTCTGGCCGATTGCTGCCGGGGCTTATCCGGCAAGGGTCCGCGCCACGGGAATCGGCTGGGCGATTGGCATCGGCCGTGCCGGTGCGGTGGTCGGGCCGTGGCTGGGGGGCAGCCTGATGGCCGCCAACGTGTCGTTGCCAGTACTGTTTGCGACCTATTGCGTGCCGTTGCTGGCCTGCGCTGCCTGCGCCTTCATGGTCCAGCGACTCAGCCGTGCATGAACGAATTGACAGGAACTAGTTCGTAACATAAATGAAACTCCTGATGACTGGCGGGGTGCGCCGGCTCTGGGAGGGGATATTCATGAAGAAATTTGGTTCGCGCCTGGCGTTTTCCGCATCGGTTCTGACGTTTGCTGTCGCCATCGCCAGCCCGGCGATGGCCCAGGATGCCGCTGCCGAGGAAGCCGAATCGGTCGACGCAGGTGAGATCGTGGTCACCGGATCGCTGATCCAGCGGCCCAACAACACCGCAGTCAGCCCGATCACCACGATTGGTGAAACTGCGCTGAAAGAAAGCGGGCAGACGAATGTCGTCGATACGCTGAACCAGCTGCCTGGCTTCACCGTTGGCGGCAACTCCTCCACCGGCGGGCAAGGCACCGGTGGCCGCGCGACGATCAACCTCCATGGCCTCGGCACCAATCGCAACCTTGTGCTGCTCGATGGCCGCCGCCTGCCGGTTTCGGACATTCGCGGTAACGTCGATGTCAACATTCTGCCAGATGCGATTCTGGGCGGGGTCGATGCCATCACCGGCGGGGCCTCGGCGATTTACGGCTCGGACGCGATGTCGGGTGTGGTCAACTTCAAGACCCTGCGCAAGCTCGACGGTATGGTGCTCGATGCCCAGACCGGGATCAGCGAGCGGGGTGATGCTTTCCGGTTCAAAGGCTCGGTTTCGTTCGGAACCAGCTTTGGCGGAGACCGCGGTCACGTGATCGCCAGCTTCAGCTTTGCTGATCAGGATGCCCTCAACGGCAGCAAGCGTCCGTTCTTCTTTGACAAGACCCCGTCTTCGTTCATCGGCACCGGGACTTTCATTCCCAGTGCCACCAACGCGCCAAGCGCCGCAGTGGTGACCGCGTTGTTCAATGGCTATGGGGTGCCCGGCACGCGAAATCCGCTCGCCTCGAACCTTGGCTTCAACAACGATGGCACACTGTACACCCAAACCGGCGCGCTCAACTATCGCGGGCCGAACGGGAGCGGCGGTTATGCGATCGTCGGTGGCAACGTCCGGATGCCGGTCGGTCAGCAAATCGATTACATCAACGGGCTCCAGCGCAAGACCGCATTCGTCAAGGCGGACTATGATCTGAACTCCGATCTGAACCTCTATGGCCAGTTCATGTTCGTTGACCTGTCGACCAGCACCGCCAGCGGCGGCAGCCTGACCCAGTTCCCGACTCTGACAACCATTCCAGTCACCAACCCCTTCATTCCGGTCGATCTGGCCACAGTGCTGGCTTCGCGGCCCAATCCGACCGCGAACTTCAACTGGAACGCCCGCTATGTCGGCGTGCCATACAAGAACTGGGACGAAAACTATCTGATCCAGCAATACATGGTCGGGCTGAAGGGCAAGATCACCGATGGCTGGTCGTTCGATGTGTTTGCGGCCTACGATCAGTCGAACCGTACCAGCACGATGCATCAGGCGGTGCTCAAAAGCCGGGTCCAGACCCTGCTTAACGCGCCGGACGGTGGCCGGTCGATCTGCGCTGGCGGGTTCAATCCGTTTGGGGATGCCAATGCCCGCACGCTTTCGGCAGCCTGCCAGGCCTATATCACCAAGGATGCGATCAGCTCTGAAAGGCTTGGCCAGACCCAGGTTGGCCTTCAAGTCAACGGCAGCTTGTTTGACCTTGGTGCTGGTCCTGCCCAGATCGCGCTGGTCGCTGGATACCGCAAGAACACCTACTCGTTCTCGCCCGATTCCGATGTGACTGCTGCGTCCGGCTTTGCCCCGGGCGGCAACGTCGAAGGCTTTGTCGCGCAATTGCCGGTTTCCAAGAAGGGAATTTCGGTCAAGGAGTTCGCCGCGCAGATTGACATCCCGCTGATTGCCGACAAACCGATGATGCAGGAACTGGCCATCGGCGGTGCGTTCCGCGTTTCGGATTATTCGACATCAGGTTCGGTCACCAGCTTTGAAGGCGACTTGCGCTGGCGGCCGAACGATAGCCTGCTGTTCCGGGGCAGCTATCAACGCGCGGTGCGTGCGCCGAACATCGCTGAAGTGTTCTCTCCGCCGCAGAACCAGCAGCTTGCAATCGGCACCCCGCCAGCCGCGCTTGGCGATCCGTGCGATGTCCGCTCAACCGCGCGGACCGGTGCCAACGGCGCACAAGTCGCAACGCTGTGTCAGGCACAGGGCATTCCAGCTCTGCTGATCCCAACCTATCAGTTCCCGACCACAGCCACCGGTCAGACCGTTTCCGGCAGCCTGAGCGTGACCCCCGAAAAGGCCAACACTTTCAACGCCGGGTTCGTGTTCAACGCGCCACGGGGCAGTGGTGTATTTGGCGATTTCTCGGTTTCGGTCGACTATTACAACATCAAGATCAAGAACGTGATTTCGACTGTGCCGGGTCTGACTGTGCTGTCGGGCTGTTATAACCTCGATGGCTCGAACCCGACCTATTCGGTCACCAATGCCAATTGCCAGCTGATCAGCCGCGATACCGGCACCGGTCAAATCCTGTCCGTGAACACGCCGTACCAGAACCTGGGAGCGCTGAACACCGATGGGGTCGAAGTGCAAATCCACTGGGGATTCCGTGCTCCGTTCCTGAGCGATAGCGGCAAACTCTATGTCGATACTGCGATTGGCTATCTCAACAACTACAAGGTCCAATTGCTGCCGGGTGGCGCATTCCTCAACTACACCGGAATCAGCAATGGTTCGGCCGGCGAAGGCAGCGTGCCGCCCCGTGCTACGCCGCGGTGGAAGGCGCTGACCACCTTTGGTTATCGCTCGGACGCGCTCAGCTTTGGGTTGCGTTGGCGCTACCAGAACCCGCTGGACGATGTCAGCAAGGTCAACACCCCCACCAACGTCGCGATCGGTGTTCCGGCCTATGCCACCTGGGATGCGTTTGCCTCGTTCAACGTTGCAAGCCGGTTCGAACTGCGGCTCGGTGTCAACAATCTGCTTGATCGCAAACTGCCGACTGTTGCCAGCAACCAGACCGGCACCGATACCGCCCAGTATGATCTGATCGGCCGTGCGTTCTACGCCGGCTTCAAGATCAAGTTCTGAGGTTCGCGAAGGGGCTGGCACTGCGCTAGAGCCGCGTCAGCCCACTTCGAGCGAGTTGCATGATGTTGAAAACCGGACTCATCGGGCGGGCAATCAAGGCCTCGCGCTCTCCCTGGCTGCACGAGCAGGAAGGGAAAGCGCAAGGCCTGAACCTGACCTATGAACTGTTCGACTTTACCGAGCGCGGGCTGGACGATGCGGCGCTGGGTCCCTTGCTCCGCCGACTGGCGGGCGAGGACTTCAGCGGGGTCAATGTCACCTTCCCGTTCAAACAGGCGGTGCTCCCGCTGCTCGATGCTCTGGATGAAAGCGCGGCTTCGGTTGGCGCGGTTAATACGGTAGCGATGCGCGGTGGTCAGCTGACCGGCTACAACACCGATATGTCGGGATTTCGTGATAGCCTGGAGGCGGGCTTGCCAGGCCGCCCGCTGGACCGGGTCTTGCTGCTCGGCGCAGGCGGAGCCGGCTCGGCGGTCGCCAATGCGCTGCTCAGTCTGGGTGTCGGCGTGCTTGAAGTGTCCGACCGCGATGCAACGAAAGTCGCCAGCCTGACCGTGCAACTGGCCAAACGCTATGGCGCGGACCGGGTTGTCGCCAGCAGTGCAGAGAGCGTCACCGCGTCACGGATCGACGGGATCGTCAATGCCACACCGATGGGCATGGCCTCAGCCCCGGGACTCCCGATTGCCGAAAGTTTGATTGAAAATCGCCACTGGGTGACCGACATCGTTTATTTCCCGCTTGAAACCGAACTGCTCCGCGTCGCCCGCGCCAAAGGCTGCCGCACGCTGGATGGCAGCGGTATGGTGATCGCCCAGGCTGCCGCTGCGTTTGAGATATTCACTGGCCGCAAGGCCGATACGGCGCGGATGCGCGCGAGCTTTGGGGGCTGACTATTCGCCGCAACCCTTGCCAGCCAGGAACCGAATTTGTTGCCCGGCACCACTTGGGATTCGCGGCATGAAGACCTCTATCGCAACGGTTTCGGTGAGCGGAAACCTGGCTGAAAAGCTGACCAGCATCGCCGAACGCGGTTATGATGCGGCTGAGATATTCGAGAACGACCTGCTCTCCGCCCCGCAGACCGCCGCTGAAATCGGCGCAATGATGCGCGATCTGGGGCTGGCCTGTTCGATCTTCCAGCCGTTCCGCGATTTCGAAGGCTTGCCGCCTGATTTGTCCGGGCGTGCGCTGGAGCGAATGCGCCGCAAGTTCGATGTTATGGAAGCGCTGGGCACCGATCTGATCCTGCTCTGCTCGAACTGCTCGCCGCATGCCAGCGGAGAGCGTGAACGGATCGTCGAGGATCTCGCCCGGATTGCCGCGCTGGCCGGGACCCATGGCAAGCGGATCGGTTACGAGGCTCTTGCCTGGGCCCCAAAGGTCTATGACCACCGCGAGGCCTGGGCCCTGGTCCGCGATGTCGATCATCCCGCGCTGGGGCTGGTGCTTGACAGTTTTCATTCGCTGTCGCGCGGTATCCCGTCGTCGAGCATCGGCGACATCCGCGCCGACAAGCTGTTCCTGATCCAACTGGCCGACGCGCCGAAGCTGGATATGGACCTGCTGAACTGGAGCCGCCACTTTCGCTGCATGCCGGGTCAGGGTGACTTCCCGCTGGCTGACTATTGCGCGGCGATCCGCAAGATCGGCTATCAAGGCTTTTGGAGCCTTGAAATTTTCAACGACCGGTTCCGCGCCGGTTCCGCCGGTCAAGTCGCACGCGACGGGTTGCGCGGGCTGAAAGTACTGCACGATCAGGCCGGACGGCGCAGCGGCGCGCCAGCAGAACTGCCCGATCCGGTCGAGCCGGGCTGCGTCGAGTTCATCGAATTCGCCGCCAGCCACGACGAGGCTGCGGAATTCGGAAGATTCCTCACCGCGCTCGGCTTTGGCCCGGTCGGTCGGCACCGCTCAAAGGACGTGGTGCGCTGGCAGCAGGGCAACATCAATCTGGTGATCAATTCCGAGCCCGAGGGCCTCGCTCATAGCTTCGACATGGTTCACGGCGGCTCGGTCTGCGCGATCGGGCTGGCGGTTGATGATCAGCAGGCCGTGCTGGCCCGCGCCGGCGCGCTCGATATTCAGCGCTTTGACCAGCCCGTTTCGCCAGGTGAATGGGCAATCCCGGCGGTGCGCGGTATCGGCGGGAGCCTGCTCTATCTGGTCGATGCGGCGACCCGCGAAGCGATGTGGCGCGAAGAATTTCCACTCGCTGGCGCCGGCCCCGCACCGCGCGCTGATCTGACTGTGATCGATCACGTCGCCCAGACCATGCAATACGAGGAGTTCCTCAGCTGGCTGCTCTATTACACCGCGTTGTTCGATATGGCCAAAACCCCCCAACTTGAAATTGCCGATCCGATGGGAATTGTCTACAGTCAGGCGGTTGAAAGCCCTGGCCGGGGCGTACGCTTCACGCTCAACGGATCGATGGCCGCCAACGCCCTGTCGAGCCGGTTCATCCATCACTATTTCGGGGCCGGGGTGCAGCACATCGCCTTTGCTTGCGCCAACATCTTCGCCGCCGCGACCCGCGCCCGCGAGGGCGGCTTGCCGATGCTGGACATCGGCCCGAACTATTACGCTGATATTGAGGCCCGGTTCGGACTCGCTGCCGATCTGGTTGCGCGGATGGCAGCTCTCAATATCCTCTACGATCGCGACGAAGGCGGCGAGTACTTCCAGTTCTACAGCCGGGCAGTTGCCAAGCGGGTCTTCTTCGAGGTGGTTGAGCGGCGCAGCTATGATGGCTATGGCGCAGCCAACGCCTCAATCCGCCTCAACGCCCAGGCGCAGCATCGCGATCCGAAGGGGGCGTAACGCTGGGCTGCGGTGCAGTTGCAGGGCCAGACTTGCGCCTGTCGAAATGGGGGCGCTGGCACTGGTCGAGCGCGCCGGGCCACATCGCGGGTGAGCGGAGCGCGGACGATCCGCTGACCGATCCCGCTGTCTCGATGGCGTGGATGTCGAAGCCGGTCAGGTAGACGTTGAAGTCGAGCACCGGC
>CALMBN010000149.1 GCA_937860195.1 uncultured Novosphingobium sp. | reverse complement strand
CTCAAAGGTGAAATGCCCGCGCCGGTGCAACACGCCATAGAGCATCGCGCAATTGGCCCATGCGGACAGTCCGCTGGCGAGCGCCAACCCGGCAACACCCATGCGCGGGATCAGCAGCAGGTTGAGCGTTATATTGATACCCAGCGAGACCAGCGCGGTCAGCACCGGGGTGCGGGTATCGCGGCGGGCGAAAAAGCCGGGGGTCAGCACTTTGACCATCACGAAAGCCGGCAGGCCGACCACCAGCATCGCCATCGTGGCCGCCGTGGCGGAGACATCGCTCGCATCGAATTTTCCGCCAAGGTATATTGCGGTGGTCAGCGGCCCAGAGGCGAAAAACAGCCCGACTGCGGCCGGAACGGTCAGCAACAAACCCAGCTCCATCGCGTTTGACTGGACCCGTTGCGCGCCGCCCTGATCCTCTTTGGCGATAAACCGCGACAGTGCCGGGAGGATCGCCGTGCCCAGCGCCACGCCGATAATCCCGAGCGGCAGCTGGTTAAGTCGGTCAGCCATCGCCAGATAAACGAACGAGCCTTCGGGCAGACGACCCAGAAAGAACAGGTCCAGAAAGCGGCTCACCTGATAGATCCCGGCCCCGAACACAGCAGGCAGGATCAGCACGCCGAGTTCCCGCACTTCCGGGCTGAAACGCGGGCGGTGCAGTTTGAAGCTGAACCCAGCGCGCCGCGCCCAGAACCACAGCCAGGCCATTTGCAGCAAGCCTGAAACCGACGCTGCCGCCCCGACGAAATAGGCGGCGCGCTGCGGATCGGCCCCGCCATCGCTCAGCAATACATAGAGCAGCGCAGAGATGATGCACCAGTTGAGCAGCACGGGTGCGGCGGCGGCGGCGGCAAAGCGCGAGACCGAATTGAGGATCGCCGCGAATACCGTCATCACCGAAATGAACGCGAGGTAAGGGAAAGTAAGCCGGGCCAGGCTGGTGGTAAACGCACCGCTGCGCCCGCCTTGGCCGAAATCGTCAATGAACCAGACGATCCACGGCATCGAAATCATCGCCACCGCGCTGAACAACAGCAGGATCGGCAGCAAGACCGACAGTACCTCAACCGCGAATGACTGACCGGCGGCGCGGTCTTCGTCGTCGCTTCCGGGTCCGCTCATCCGCTTGTTGAACAGCGGCACGAAGGCAGCGGAAAAGGCCCCTTCAGCGAACAATCGGCGGAAAATGTTGGGAATTTGAAAAGCCAGTTGCCATGCATCGCCCGCCACGCCCGCGCCCAGAATGCGTGCCAGCATCATATCGCGGGCAAAGCCGAACAGGCGGCTGACCATGGTCAGTCCACCAATCGTTCCGACGTTGCGGATGAGGCTCATCGACGATTCACCCCGGATTTAGCAATCAGGCCTGGCCGACAGGGGGTTCTGCGCCTTCGCCGTTGGCTTCAGCCTGAGCGGCCAGCTGTTGCTGATAGATCCCGCCGAAATCAACCGGTTCGAGCAGCAGTGGCGGGAACCCGGCATCGCGGACCGCGTCTGAAATGACCCGGCGAGCAAAAGGGAACAGCAGGCTGGGCGCTCCGGCATAAGTGAAGCCGTGCTTGTCCGCATCGCTCAGGTTGCGCATCCCGATCAGGCCGCCGTAGGACAGCTCGACAATATAGGCGGTGCCGGACTCGCCTTTCGACGTCAGCGAAATCTTGAGTTCAACCTCGCTCACTTCTTCATTGACCTCACGCGCGCCGATGTTGAACTGAACATCGATCTGCGGAGCGTCGGTCCAGTTGAAGGAATCCGGCGCATTTGGGTTTTCGACCGACAAGTCCTTGACATACTGTGTGATGATCCCGGCGGTTGGCAGGGTGTCCGCGCCGTTCGGTTGAGGGGCTCCAAGGCCCAGATCGGTGATAATGCTGCCTTCGTCGGCCATGGTCGGATGCTCTCGCTTTGATGGGTGAAAGGTTTGGCGGCGCGCCTAGCATTGCCCAAGCGCGGCGGCAATGGGTTTGGATTCGCGTGACCGCCGCGCCACAGGGTGCGAAAAATTGCACGAACCGTTCCATCCACGCGTTGTTCATTTGTCATTGATACCTATTTCACGTTAGAAAGCGTGCAATTGGCCGCAATTGCGGCGGGGACAGAGACCGTGGACAAGACCGTAGAGATCGTCATCATTGCGATGGTTGCAGCCTTTCTGGGCTTGCGACTGTATTCCGTGCTGGGCCGCCGCGCCGAACAAGGGGAGCAGCCGCGCTTTGAACCCAAAGAACCAAAGACGGAGGCCGCCCAGCGCGCTCCGGTCACCGAAACGGGCGGAACCGGCGTACCCGTGCGGGTGCTGGTCCCCGGTGTAACCCCGGCGATTGAGCGCGGAATTCGCGAAATTTCGGCAGCGGACAAGCATTTCGATATGCTGGCTTTCCTCGATGGGTCCAAGGGCGCCTACCGGATGGTGCTCGAAGCATTCTGGAAGGGTGATCGTGCGGCGCTGGCCGAGCTTTGCGATTCTGATGTTCAGGAATCCTTCGGTGCCGCGCTCGATATCCGGGCAGCGGCGGGCGAAACGTTCGATTACAAGCTGGTCCGGATCGAGGACGCAGTGATCGTCGCGGCGGAATACCGGGCCCCGCTGGCCCGGATCACAGTCCGCTTTGCCGCCGACATTGCTGCCGTTACCCGCAACGCCGAGGGAACGGTGATCGCCGGATCGCTCAACGATGCGATCGGCACCTGCGATCTGTGGACTTTTTCGCGCGATGTCAGCTCCGCCTCGCCCGACTGGCTGGTCGACGAAACCGACGAAGGCTGAGACGCGGCGTGGGGCTTGGTCCGAAGCGGGTTCTTGCTGGGGGTGGCTTGTCTTTGACGCTGTTGGGCTGCGGTCGAATCATTCCACCTGGAATTGTCGCTCCGCCGCCACCGGCAATTCCCGCCACGGCGCTGACCGCCGGACTGGCCGCAGGTCCGTCGATCGATAGCCTCCGGCTTGGCAGCAGCGATGCGCGCGGTGCGCTTGCCTCGTTCACCGAGAGCTGTCCGCGCCTGATCGCGCGCAAGGATGCGTCTGGGTTGACCATTGGCGCGGACTGGAAGCCAGCCTGCGATGCCGCCGCCAGGTGGCCACAGGATCAAGCAGCGCAGTTCTTCGTGACCTGGTTCGAAACGGTTCGTGTGGGTGACGGAAAGGCCTTTTCAACCGGCTACTACGAACCAGAAATCGCTGGAGTGCGAACCCGCCGCCCCGGTTTTGAAACCCCAGTCTATGGTCTGCCAAGCGATCTGGTCCGCGCCAAATCGGGAGAAGCTCCGCTCAACGAAAAGGGCCAATTGCCGCTGGGCCGTTATGACGCGGGCGGCACGTTCACGCCCTATTATGACCGGGCCGAGATTGAGCAAGGTGCACTGTCAGGCCGCGGGCTGGAGATTGCCTGGGTGGCCGATCCGGTCGAGCTGTTCTTCCTCCAGGTCCAGGGTTCGGGCCGTCTGATCGCGCCCGATGGTTCGGTGATCCGGATTGGCTACACCGGGCAGAACGGCCATCCCTATACCGGGATCGGTTCGCTGATGCGCCAGCGCGGGCTGGTCGGCCCCGGCACGCCTTATGCCACGTCGATGCAGGGCTTGATGGAATATATGCGCGCCAACCCGGATCAGGGCAGGGCGATCATGCGTGAAAACAAGAGCTATGTGTTTTTCAAGGACAGCGGGACCGCAGGACCCTTTGGCAGCATCGGCGTAACCGTGCGCGCGGGTGACAGCATCGCTGTCGATCCGGCTTTCGTGCCGCTCGGCGCGCCGGTCTGGCTCTCGCTGGACCGGGCTGAGGCCAGCGGCCTCTGGATCGCGCAGGACACCGGCGGAGCGATCAAGGGTGCGAACCGGTTCGACACCTTCTGGGGCGCGGGCGATCAGGCACGGGTGACCGCCGGGGGGATGAGCACCCGCGGGGAAGCGCTGATCCTGCTGCCCAAAGGCACGCTCAAGAAACTTCATTCGGCCCAGTGATGCGGCGCCCGCGCGGCCTGTTGCCGGATGAGGCGGAGCTTTGGCGGCAAGTGGCACGGACTGTGCAGCCGCTTGATCCTCTCCGGAACGGAGAGGGGGACTGCCGCGAAGCGATGGGGGAGAGGGCAGTACTTCTCAACCCGGAATTGGGCAAGAAAGCGAACGCTCGACCCCTCCGCCAGCCCTTCGGACTGCCACCTCCCGGTTCCGGGGTGGAACCAAAGTTGATCGCACCCCGCGCTCTCGACCGTCACGGGCTCGACGGCACGTGGGAGCGCAAGCTGGCCAAAGCCGAAGTCGCGCCCGACTTCACTCTCGATCTGCACGGCTACGGGCTTGATGCTGCCTATGCCCGGCTCGATCACGGATTGGCTCAGGCAGTCGCACTTGGCGCAAGAGTTGTCCTGGTGATTACCGGCAAACCCCGTCCGGCCGAAACCGCTGATCGGGGAAGCCAGCGCGGCGCAATCCGGGCCAAGTTGCTCGACTGGCTGGCCCATGGAGCGCACGCCAGCAAGATCACCGCAGTGCGCGGGGCCCACCGCAAGCACGGCGGGGCCGGGGCGGTTTACGTTATTTTGAAGCGGCCCAAATGAAAACCGCCCCCGCGCGATGTGCGCAGGGGCGGCATCCTGGGAGAGACGGCCTAGAAGTTCAGCGTCGCGGTCACATAGACCTGGCGCGGATTGCCGTAGAACGCAGTCAGCACGCCTTCGCGGCCCAGCGCCGAGGCCAGCGGAGCATTGAGCACCCCGGTGGTGGCATTGGCGGCCATGAACGAATAGCCCGAAGTCTTGTAGCGTTCGTTGGTCAGGTTCTTGCCGAATACGCCCAGGCTCCAGCGCTTGTCGGGGGCGGTGTAGACGATCGAGGCATCGACCAGCGCATAGCCCGGCTGATCGAGGTATGGGTTGGGCACTTCGAACTGATAGGTCGTGCTCTTGAACGAGACTCCCGCGCCCAGTGCGACTTTGCCTTCACCCACCGGCACGGCATAGGCCGCATTGAAGTTGCCGCTCCACGCCGGCGTGTTCTGGACCTTGCGATACTGTGAAACGTCGGTCGGAACCGAAGCAATGTTGGAGACATAATTGGTGAAATCGGCATCGATATAGCCAAGCGAACCTGACAGGATCAGCCCGCCGAGGTTGAGCCGCGCTTCTGCCTCAAACCCGCGCAGCCGGGCCTTGCCGGCGTTGGAGACGACCCCGCAGAAGCTGGGCAGGCTGCCAACCGTGCAGGCCACCGAACCAGGGATCTGGACGTCGGTATAGTCAGCCCAGAAGCCCGCCAGCGCCACGGTCAGCTTGCGGTCCATCAAGCGGCCCTTGTAGCCTAGTTCATAGCTGTTGACCTTTTCCGGGCGGAAGCTGAGGAACGCGGCGATTTCCGAATCTTCGCGGGTGCCATTGCTGTTCAGGTCTGGCGCGTTGACCCCGGCTCCGCGCGGATCGAACCCCCCGCCCTTGAAGCCCTGCGAATAGGACGCATAGAGCGTGTGGTCGTCGTTCGGCTTGTAGGCCAGCGATGCGCGCGGAGTGAATTTCTTCCAGTTTTCCTTGCCGCGGAAGTTGGTCCCCGGCGCGCCAAAGGCCACGCCCGCGCCGCCAAACACCGGCGAACCCCCGCCCAGATAGTTCTGCCGCAGCAGCACGGCCGAACGCTCGTCCCAGGTGTAGCGCCCGCCCAGCGAGAGGCTGAGCTGGTCGCTGAGATCGAACGAGACATCACCAAAAACGGCAGTCGTTTCGGTGCCGATATCGGCATTGGTGAAAGCGGTCAGCCCGGCAATGGTGGTGAACAACCGGACATCGAACTGGGTCAGCGCATCGGCTTGCAGGTAGTAAAATCCGGCCATTCCGTGGACCCGGCCGCTGTCATAAAGGACCTGGAATTCCTGGCTCGACTGGCTGTTGAAGTAGTAACCGGGCACGTCGACATCGGTTGCGGGCAGCGCATCAAAATCGATCGGGGTGGCGCTGTCATCCTTGCGGTAGGAACTGATCGAACGGAATGTCAGACCCTCAGCCGGCTGGGCTTCGAGATAGAGCGATACCCCCCAGCCTTCGACATCCTGCGCCGGGAAGGTCAACCCGCCGCGGGTGTCGAATACGTTGGTCAGCACCGGTGCCGCAGTCTGCAGACTGGGGATCAGGCGGTGGCCACCGCGCGCTGAAGACTTGTCGTGGATCCAGTCGCCTGAAAGCCGCGCGAAGAAATCTGTGCCATGGATTTCCAGCGTGCCGCGCGCGGCATAGACGTTCTTGTCATAGTTTTCAGCGCCGGTGGTCAGATTGGTGCCAAATCCATCGCGGGTCAGCCGCGCAAACGATCCGCCGACCCGGACCACGCCCGCGCTGTCGAGCGGGCTGGAGGCGGTGATCACCCCGTCCATCTGGTTGTAAGAGCCATAGGTTCCGCGCAGGTTGAGCCGGGCTTCATTCGGCAACCGTTTGGTGACATATTTGACCGCACCGCCAACGGTGTTGCGGCCATAGAGCGTGCCCTGCGGCCCGCGCAGCACTTCGATCCGCTCGACATCATAGATATCCAGAACGGCGGCCTGGGGCCGGTTGAGGTAGACATCGTCGAGGTAAATCCCGACTCCCTGCTCAAAGCCTGAAACCGGGTCCTGCTGGCCGATCCCGCGGATAAAGGCGGTGAGAGTGGAATTGGTTCCGCGCGACGCCTCGAGCGTGACGTTTGGAACCTGCTCGGCCAGCGACGTGATGTCGATCGCGCCTTGCGCGGCGAGCTGATCGCCCGAAATCGCGGTGATCGCGATCGGCACGTCGATCAGGCTTTCTTCGCGGCGGCGGGCAGTGACGATGATTTCGCCCGAATCGGATTCGGCAGCAGCGTCTTGCGCCAATGCAGGGGTGGCGGTGAAGCCTACAAAAGCGCTGGCAATCAACGAAGCGCGGCACAACAGATCGGTCTTACGCATGGGTTTTTCCCTCCCAGTGAACTTAGCGCCTGCGCGCTTTGGCAGCAGGCTTGTGGGGCCCTTATATAAAAGTTGAACCAACTTTCAACTTTGTTATGCTTGCATGGACGCTTTGGGGAGTGGATGGTGCAAAAACGTGGCACGGCTGCAACAGTGGCAGTTGGCAAGAGGGGGAGGCGAATGGACGCTGTCACCGGCGCTGAGGGGCTGCGCGAGCCGCGCACCGAGCGGGGACGGCGCACTCAGCGCGCGATCCTTGATGCCGCTGCGTCCGAATTCGGCGAGAAGGGCTTTCACGAAAGCTCGATCGTCTCAATCACAATCCGCGCCGGCGTGGCGCTCGGCAGCTTCTACACCTATTTCGAAAGCAAGGAGGCGCTGTTCAAAGCGCTGGTCGCCGACATGAGCGGCCGGGTGCGCGATCACGTCGCCCCGGTGCTCGCCCGGCATGGCGGTGGGGCGATCGGCGCTGAAGGCATCGCGCTCGAAGCGTTCCTCGACTTCGCGCGAAGCCACAAGGAAATCTACCGGATCATCGACGAGGCTGAATTCGTCGCCCCCGAAGCGTGGCAGGCGCACTACCTCAACACGGCATCGCGTATCCTCGAACGCCTGCAAGCCGCACGGGAACGCGGCGAGCTGGGGGTGGAGCCCAGCGAGGTCCACGCCTGGGCGATCATGGGAATGAACGTGTTCCTCGGCCTGCGCTTCGGCGTAATGGACGGCCGCGCCGATCTGGGCGAGGTGGCGAAGGCGGCCAATGCGTTGTTGAAGGATGGGTTGGGGTGAGGCTAGCTGGTCTGGTCTGATTGGCCTTTGGTGTGTTAGTCTTCGGACAATGGCATTCCATTTCATCGCTCATCCGGATGATCATGCAGTGATTGACGGGTTCAGGGCGTTGCCTGAACCCCCTGAGGAATATCCGAAGGATGGAGGAGTCGTACTCTACTTCCGAAATCTTGGTCCTTTGGCAAAGGACAGCGAAGCAGGCTTCGATGTCACGCGTTCACCCGTCGTATCTCTGTTTCTCCCTCAGGTTAGACGCAGGACACTCTGGACAGTTGGCCAGGTTCACTTCCTTGCGAAAAATACTGCTCGGGAACTCCCGGGCTTTGAGCGACTGAAACGGCGATTTCAGCGATGGTTGGAGCAAAATCCTGTCGTCTGGCAAAGGACTCGAGCTTCAGAGGAAGGACATAGCTATTTTTTCGAAGCCGAGGCAACGAGCTTTGCTGAAAGCATTTTCGCATTTCCATCCGGCAAAGAAGCTCTCAATTGCGGTCGCTTTTTTGTAAGCGAAGGCGCGAACGAGTTCGTGCTAGATAAGCTTTG
>CALMBN010000148.1 GCA_937860195.1 uncultured Novosphingobium sp. | reverse complement strand
TTGTCTATCGTGACTGGAGTTCAGACGTGTGCTCTTCCGATCTCTCGCGCCCGTAAGCGCCCGCATTCATGCGCAAACCGCCGCCGACCGTGCCGGGAATCGAGCGAAGGAATTCAAGACCCGCAATGCCATTGTCGCGCGCGGTGGACGACACCAGAATTCCGCTCGCCCCGGCACCGCAGTCAAGCGTCAGGTCCGCGCTCTTGCTGACTTTGGCAAAGGCCTTGCCCAGCCGTACCACCACGCCGGAAACGCCGCCATCGCGGACGATCAGATTGGAGCCAAGGCCGAGTGCCATCACTGGGACGGCAGGATCGAGGTCGGCGAGGAACGCCTGCAAGTCAGCCACGTCTTTGGGTTCAAAAAGCCATTCGGCCGTGCCGCCGGACTTGAACCAGACCAAAGGGGCCAAGGGTGCGCTCGGGGTCAGTTTACCCCTGATCCCGTTCGCATCGAGCGAAGTCGAGATGCCGCGCGCTGTGTCTCGACTTCGCTCGACACGAACGGATGTGGGTGCGTTAGTCATGCGGAGACCCGCCTTGACTTGATGGCATCAGCCAGTCCGCCAGCCCACTTGGTGATGTCACCCGCACCAAGGCAGACCACCATGTCGCCCGGCTGCGCGCTTTCGGCCAAGGTGGCGGCAAGAGCATCGGCTCCGGCAATGGTGTGCGCGCTGCGGTGGCCGCGGGCCTTGATCCCTTCAACCAGCGCATCGGAATCGACCCCTTCAATCGGAGCCTCTCCGGCTGGATAGACCGGCGCGGCATAGACCACGTCGGCGTCATTAAAGGCGGCCTGAAAGTCTTCCATGTGATCGCGCAGGCGGGTGAAGCGGTGCGGCTGAACCACAGCGATAACGCGGCCTGCCCCAACCCCTTCGCGGGCGGCAGAGAGGACTGCGCGGATTTCAACCGGGTGATGGCCGTAATCGTCGATGACGGTGACCCCGTCGACTTCGCCGACCATGGTGAAGCGCCGCTTGACCCCGCCGAACTTGGCAAAGCCGCTCTGGATCACGGTGTCAGCAACACCCATTTCAGCCGCTACCGCCACCGCAGCGAGCGCGTTCTGGACATTGTGCCGCCCCGGCATCGGCAGCTCGATCCCTTCAATCCGGCGCGAGGTGCCATCACGTTCGCGGATCGTCACATCAAAACGGTTGCCGCCGGGATAAGGGGTGACGTTCTCACCGCGCACGTCGGCCTGAGCGGAAAAGCCATAGGTCACCACCCGGCGATCGCGGACTTTGGGGATCACCGCCTGAACTTCAGGATGATCGATGCACAGCACTGCGCAACCGTAGAACGGCACGTTTTCGATGAATTCGACGAAAGCATCCTTGATCGCATCGAAGCTGCCGTAATGCTCGAGGTGCTCGGGATCGATATTGGTGACCACCGCAATGGTCCCGTCGAGCCGCAGGAACGAACCGTCGCTCTCATCGGCCTCGACCACCATCCACTCGCTCTCACCCAGCCGGGCATTGGAGCCGTAGGAATTGACGATGCCGCCGATAACCACGGTCGGATCGAAGCCGCCGGCATCGAGCATGGCGGCGACCATCGAGGTGGTGGTGGTCTTGCCGTGGGTTCCGGCGACCGCGACGGTGCGCTTGAGCCGCATCAGCTCGGCCAGCATTTCGGCGCGGCGCACGACAGGGACCCGGTGTTCGAGTGCCTCAACAACTTCCGGGTTGTTGCGTTTGACAGCCGTCGAAGTCACCACAACGGCCGCATCGCCCAGGTTTTCAGCCGCGTGGCCGATCATCACCTTGATTCCGCGCGCGCGCAGACCCTCAACGACATAGCCCTCGGCGATGTCGCTACCTTGTACTGAATAGCCGAGGTTGTGCATCACTTCGGCGATCCCGGACATGCCGATCCCGCCGATCCCGACGAAGTGGATCGTCCCGATGTCGGTAAGCATCCGCCCACCCTGAGCTTGTCGAAGGGCGGCCTTCATGCCGGCGCCCCTTGCGTTGCAACCGAAGCCTCCGCCAGATCGGCAATCCGGATTATGTCCATCAACGGTGCGCCGCCAAACCCTTCGACCAGATCGGCCAGATCTCTGGTGGCATTGGGATAGCCACAATTCCATGCGGCATGTGCGGCGTTGGCGAGCGTATGCGGGTGCATCGCAATGGCCTGAATCTGCTTGGCCAGTTCAGCCGCTGTGAAGTCATCCTGGCGGATCATCCGCCCGCCTCCAGCGGCGCAGATTTCGCCGGTATTGAAGGCCTGATGATCGTCGGTCGCGATCGGTAGCGGAACCAGAATCGCCGGACGGCCAACTCCGGTCAGTTCGGCGACTGTCGATGCGCCAGCACGCCCGATGAACAGGTGTGCGTCGGCCAGCCGCTCGGCCATGTTTTCAAAATAGGTGCCAAGTTCGGCCGGAATATCGTGGCTGGCATAGCGGTTGCGGACTGCCTCGATATCTTCTGGGCGGCACTGCTGGGTAACTTGCAGGCGGTTCCTCAGCGCAGTTGGCAACATGGCGAGCCCATCGGGTACGACCTGACTCAACACGCCAGCGCCCTGGCTTCCACCGGTCACCAGAACCCGCAACAGTCCATCTTCGCTAAATGGCGGAAACGGCAGCTCGCGCAGTGCCAGCACTTCGGCGCGGATCGGATTGCCGATCACATGCACCTTGTCCAAGTGCCTGGCCTTGAGCCGCACGGTTTCGCGATAGGAGGTAGCGATCGCATCGACCCGGCCGGCAAGGAATCGATTGACCCGGCCCAGCACGGCGTTCTGCTCGTGGATCACACTGGGCACGTCCGCTCCGGTTGCCGCCCACAGCGCCGGGAAGGCAGGATAGCCACCGAACCCGATCACTGCGGCGGGCTGGAAGCCCTCGAACAGCCGCAGCGCCATGCGCCTGCCTTCCAGAATCGCCCCAATCCCCTTGGGCCAGTGCAGTGGATTTTTGCCGAGCCGACCGGCCGGCAATACGTGCGTGACCAGCGAAGGCGGCTTACCCGGGAGGTGGCTGCCGCGCTCATCTGTTATCAGCGCCACGTGGTGTCCGCGTGCCTCAAGCTCGACCGCCAGTGCAAAAGCAGGGATCAGATGCCCGCCGGTACCGCCCGCTGCCAGCAAATAGTGACGTGAAACGCCGCTCATACCCTGATCCCCACGCTCGCCAGCTTGAACCGTTCACGCTTGATGAACGGATTTCGCCGGGTGATCGATAGCAGAAAACCGACTCCCAAGCATAAAGCGATGGTGGATGATCCGCCATACGACACCAGGGGCAGAGTCATCCCCTTGGACGGGAACATCTGCAAGTTGACCAGAATGTTGATGAAAGCCTGCCCACCGATTTGCGCCACAAGCCCTGCTGCGGCGAGTGTGGTGAACAGGTCTTCTTCTTCAAGCAGCCGCAATAGCACCCGCAGCACCAGCGCAAGATAGAGCGCAACGATAATCGCACATGCAACCAGCCCGAACTCCTCACCGATTACGCTGAATATATAGTCGGTATGCGCTTCGGGTAGCCCAAGCTTGCGCGTACCGAGCCACAGGCCCGAGCCGGTCCAGCCCCCCGCGAGCAGCGTTCGCTGGGCCAGATCGACCTGATCGAACGCGCTGCCTCCGCTGAAGAATGCATCGATCCGGTGACGCGCATTGTCATAGAACATATAAGCCAGCAGCAAGAAGGCCAGCCCTGCCCCGCCAACCATTCCGACCCGCTTGAGCGCCATCCCGCTCATCAAGATCATCACGAACCACACCCCGATAAACAGGATGGTCGATCCGAAATCGGGTTGGAACATCAGCAGCCCGCCTATCATCATCATCACTCCGGTCGCAATCTCGACCACCGGCAGGCCCGGATCACGCGCACGCCAGGACAGGATCCAGGCCATCCCGATCGCGAAGGCCGGCTTGAGAAATTCCGAAGGTTGAAGCGACATTCCCAGGTTGATCCAGCGCTTCGCTCCGTTCACGCTGAACCCGACCAGCGGAACCAGCCAAAGCGCAACCAGCATTGCCCCGCACAGCAGAATTCCCGCTTGTCTGGCCCGCTCGCGCGGCAGCATCGAGGCTCCGATCATGGCCACAAGGCCGAGTAGCTGAAAACGGATGTGAAAGTAGAAAAAGTGCAGATCATCGAGCCGGACCGAAGCAGTAGAAAGACGCCGCGCGCTGACCGGTGAGCTCGCCGCAACCGCTACAGTTCCAATCGCCATCAGGGTCAGGACCAGCGCCAGCAAGGTCCGGTCAATCTCGCGCCACCAGATCGCGAAATCACTGCGGCGGTTCGCACGCGTGCGGGCCCCACCACTCTCGAGGCTGACTTTACCGCCGCGCGGCACCAGCGGAGGATGACTGGCCATCAGTTGCGCCCTCCAGCCTGGGCCGAACCGGGTTCAGGGGTCAGCAGAGTCTGAACGATCTGCCGAAAAGCATCGCCGCGCGCTTCGTAGTCGCGGAACTGATCGAAACTGGCGCAAGCGGGAGACAACAGTACGATGTCTCCAGGATGAGCTGCAGTCATCGCTTGCTGGATCGCTTCGCACATCATCTCGCTGCGGGTCACCGGCATGTATGGCTCGAGCAGGTCGGCAAAGCGCGGCCCGGCCTCGCCAATGGTATAGGCAGCAACAATATTGCCGAAGAACGGCGCACATTCGTCCAGATTGTCACCCTTGGGCAGCCCGCCCAAAATCCAGTGGACCCGCTTGCCCGGCTTTGGAGGGAACGCGGCGAGTGCAGGAGCGGTCGAGGCCGGGTTCGTTGCCTTGCTATCGTTGATATACATTACCCCACCCGCCTCGGCGACCCGTTCCATCCGGTGCGGCAATCCTCGGAAACTGGCCAACGCCGGGCGCCATTGCAGCGCGCTCAGCCCCAATGCCTCGGCAATCGCCACTGCAACGGCCGCGTTTTGGAGATTGTGCGGGCCCTGCAGACTGGGCCAGTCTTCCTGAAGCTTGATGAGGTCCCTGCCATCGACCAAGCGAACGTTGGCCGGGTCGCGCAGTTGCATTTCGCGTGCCGCAATTGCCTGTGTTTTGGCATCGCCGGTGCCGAACACCGCTATCTGATCAGGCCGTTGCATCGCGAACAGTCGAGCCTTGCTGGCAGCATAGCCCGCAAAGCCATCGTAGCGGTCGAGATGATCGGGACTTATATTGAGCAGCGTCGCCACTTCACATTCAAGCGTGTGAGTCAGATCGAGCTGATAGCTTGAGAGCTCCAGCACATAGACACCGCCGGCAGCCAGGGGATTCGCTGACAGCACCGGCAAACCGATGTTTCCCCCCATTCTGGTCGGCAACGCAGCCGATTGCAGAATGTGGTGGAGCAACGCAGTGGTGGTCGACTTGCCGTTCGTTCCGGTGATCCCGACCACGCGGTGCGCCGGCAGGTCTGGTCTTGCCATCGCGAACAGCTCGATATCGCCGATCACCGGCACCCCGGCGGCTTGCGCAGCTTTTGCAATCGGGTGGACATTGAGTGGCACTCCCGGCGAGACGACCACGCCATCGAAACCCGTCAAATCGATCCCGAGCGGGTCCGCCAGCTCAACCCGGCCTTCAAGCTTGCGGCGCGGCTCTTCGCGGCTGTCCCACGCAGTCACCGCAGCTCCACCCGCCAGCAGGCTTTCAACCGCCGACTGCCCCGAACGGGCCAGCCCGAGGACCGCAAAGCGCTTTCCGGCAAAGGCGGTAGAAGTGATCACCGTAGTTTCAGCGTCGACAGGCCGATCAGGGCGAGGATTATCGAAACAATCCAGAACCGGATCACAACGGTTGACTCCTGCCAGCCCAGTTGCTCGAAATGGTGATGGATCGGAGCCATCTTGAAGACCCGTTTGCCGGTGCGCTTGTAGACCAGGACCTGGATTATCACAGACAACGCCTCGGCGACGAAGAGGCCGCCTACGATCGCCAGCACGATCTCATGATGCGCCGCCACTGCGATTGCGCCGAGCGCGCCGCCCAGCGCAAGACTGCCGGTATCACCCATGAACACTGCTGCGGGCGGCGCATTGAACCACAGGAAGGCAAGGCAGGCCCCCATGATCCCGGCGCAGAGGATCGCCAGTTCACCTGCGCGCGGCACATGGGGAATCCCAAGGTAAGCCGAAAAGTCAGCCCGACCGGCCAGATAAGCGATAATCGCGAAGGTGGCTGCCGCGATCACCACCGGCATGGTCGCCAGTCCATCGAGCCCGTCGGTCAGGTTGACTGCATTGCCCGCCCCCACGATAACGAAGGCAGCAAAGACATAGTAGAACGGGCCGAGCGGGATATAGCGACCGCTCAACAACGGCACATAGAGGTTGGTGTCGATCTGGCTGACCAGAATCCATGAGGCAATCCCGGCGACGACGAACTCCAGCGTCAGCCTGATTCGCCCCGGCACGCCGGCGTGGGTCCGTTTCTTGACCTTGTCATAGTCATCGAGGAACCCGATTGCACCGAACCCGATGGTCACCGCCAGACAAGCCCAGACCAGCGGACTGGTCAAATCCATCCACAACAGCATCGCAGTGACCAGCGCGATTAGGATCATCAGCCCGCCCATAGTCGGCGTACCCCGTTTGGCGAGGTGGGTTTGCGGACCGTCTTCACGGATCGGCTGACCTTTGCCCTGACGCATGCGGAGCATGGCGATAAAGCGCGGGCCAATCATCAGCCCCAGCACCAGCGCGGTCATCAGCGCGGCACCCGCACGGAAGGTCTGGTAGCGGATGAGGTTGGCCAGCCCCTCAAACTCAAAATACTGTGCGATCAGGTAGAGCATCGCCCTGCCTCAATCCTTGTGTTGGGTCAGCGCGGCGACCAAAGTCCCCAGCCCGACCGAGTTCGAACCTTTGACGAGAATCGCGTCTCCGCCTTCCACGCCGTATGCCTTGAGCGCCAACTGCGCTTCGGCTGCGGTTTCGCAATGGGCGAAGCTCGGGGTCGTGCCAAGCACAGTAGTGCGCGCTTTCCCCAATTCGTCGGCCAAAGGCTGCATCTCGGCGCCGACCAGCACCGCATGGTTCGCACCCGAGGCGAGCAGCGGATCGATCAAGGCGGCATGATAGGCTGGTCCATGCTCGCCAAGCTCTTTCATCGCGCCCAGCACAACGATCCGGCGCTTCGCCCTGGTCACGGCCAATTGTGCCAGTGTGGCCCGCATCGATGTCGGGTTGGCGTTGTAGCTTTCATCGATCAGCAGTGCCCGCAGCGACCCGTCGCCGCCCTCGGCCGCCAGCTCGAGTGGCTGCGCACGCGCCTGCTCGACATCGCGGCGATGGACGCGGCGTTCCGCGCGGGCGTGAGGCTCGTGCACCAGGAACTCGCGCAGTGCCCCAACCTTTCTGTCGCCGAGAATCACGGCCTGTGGTACGAACTCGCCCTCGCCTACGAGGCAAACGACGACGAAGACAACGCCGCAAAATATTTCGAAAAGATCTACACCGAAAACGTCGATTTCCGCGACGTGGCCGACCGCGTCAAACACCTCGCCCTCACGCATTGAGTTTGGCCGCAAAATCGGCAAAAGGTTATAATCTGACGGTATGGTCGAACGACTGACCGTCATATTTTTTATCATCCTGTGCCTGATGCTCGGGTTCTACCTGATATTGTCGCCATGGGACGCGCTGTTCGGGCCGTGGGCGGACAATTATCTGCTCGCTTTTTTGACTGAGAGAACAGGCGCGCCCGTCGTGCAGCGTGTCGTGGCTTCGACGTGGTTTCGCGGCGGCGTGACCGCACTCGGCGTGATCAATTTGCTGATCGCGTTCTGGGAAATGGCGCACTTCAGTCAGGCCGTTAAGATGCTCGGTGGTGATAATTCACTAGGTGGAAAGTGAAATTCTCTGCCGACTCGCCGATAACCTGCCTAATTACAACCGGTGAAGCGACCGACGCGGAGTTCGACGCGAGCAGATCACGCATTGTGGCGACTGTCGCACGGGCCGTCGAGGCCGGCGTATCGTTGATTCAGATCAGAGAAAAGAACCTATCGGCGAGGTCGCTGTTTGAACTGACGTGTGCGGCGGTTGAGGTTGTTGCCGGTTCGGCGACCCGGGTTTTGGTCAACGACCGTGCGGACATTGCGTTCGCTGCCGAAGCTGACGGCGTGCACCTTGCGTCGAACTCGCTCTCAGCGGCTCTAATTCGTGAAAAGTTTCCGCGCGAGTTTATGATTGGAGTTTCAACGCACTCTGTTGACGAGGTTGTTGATGCCGCAAACAGCGGTGCGGATTTTGCTGTGTTCGGCCCCGTGTTCAAT
>CALMBN010000147.1 GCA_937860195.1 uncultured Novosphingobium sp. | reverse complement strand
CGCCCAGATCGGGATTGAGCCGCGCGGTAAAGGGTTCCTCGCCCTTGATCCATTTGCCGATTGCCTCGCGTAAAAAGCCCTCGGTCTTGCTCAGCACTTCGCCGCGCGGCAGGCCTGATTTCTTCTTGCCTTCCAGGATCGGTTCGAACCGGTAACCGAATGCATTGTCGCGGTTCTTGTCCTTGGCGAACGACCAGTATTCGAACCCGTTCGGTACGCCTGCCACGCCTTCAAACCCGCCCGCAGCCGCCATCAAGCCCAGCGTCCCAAGCTGGAGTGCGAAGCCATCCTGCACTTGTTTTGCACTTGGCGGCGCACCGGTCTTGTAATCTACCACCACCAGCGAGCCGTCTGCCGCGCGGTCAATCCGGTCAGCCCGGCCCTTGATCGTTACCCCGCCGAGCGTGAATTTGCCTTTGATTTCACTGTTGAGAACCACCCGCCCCTGCCCCGCATCGGCCGCAATCTGGGCATCGATCCATTCCAGTCCCTGGGCCAGCCGGGGCCACCACAGGCTGCGGGTGACCGGATGAGCCTGCATCGCGGCGAGTTCCTCCTGCGCGATTGCCAGCAGTTCGCCCGCACGGCCTCCGGCTTTGTGCCAGCGCTCCATTACGTTGTGCACCACCGTACCCTGCCAAGCAGCGCTGGGTTCAGCATCGAGCGGATCGAGCCGCCGCAACCGCAAGATCGACCCCGCGTAAAACTGATAGGGATCGCCGCGCAGGCGGTCGATGGCGGTCACGGCCAGTGCAACATCGCGCTGCACCGTTGAAGGGCAAGGTTGCGGCTGCGGATAGGGCGGAAGCTGGGGCATGTGATCGATACTGCGGGCCAGCGTCAGCGCCTCGACCTCGCGGTGGGCCTTGGCCAGATCGCCCAGCATCGCCTGCACCCGCAGCACAAACCGGCTGGGGATCACCGGTCCGCTTTCATCACGCAGCGCCCAGCTCAGCACCACTTCGGGCGCGCCCAGTGCGCCAGCCAGATCGTGCGCGGCGAGGCCAATCCGGAACTCGCCGCCGGGTACCCCCAGGGCACGCAGCACGGCGGGCGGGAGCAACGGCTCCGGGCTGGGTGAGGCCGGCCACGAGCCTTCGGTCAGCCCGGCACAGATCACCAGATCGGCCCGGCTCATCCGCGCTTCGAGCAGGCCATAGATTGCCACGCGCGGATGCCCGCCCCACGATGGCCGGACCGAGACCCGCTCCATCGCATCACGCAGCACCCGCGGCAGGTCTTCAGAAGACAACCGGGTGCCGACTGGAGCCGCCGCCTCGCGCAGTTCCTCGATCCATGCAGACAGGGCGCGGCCATCGGCCTCGCCCCACAATCGCTCGCCGCACAGGGCCTCGCCGACTGCGGCAAGCCGATCAAGCGCTTCGGCCAGCGGCAGGTCCTCAGGCAAATCGAGCAGCGGTGCGAGGATTGCCTCTGCGCCTTCCCACCAGGCCGCAATTCCATCGCCCCGGCCCCGCTCGGCCAGCGCCGCAATCGCCGCATGGATCGGCCCGAAGCCGGGAGCCGGACGCGGTCCACGCAGTTCCAGATCGAGCGCGCGGGCATTGTCGAGCCAGCTCGGCCGGCCGTCTCCCGCACCGGCATAGGGGTGGGTCAGCAGAGCCAGCAAAGGCACCGGCGATGCCGCGCTGGCGGCCACTTCGGCAAGCAGCAGGATCACCCGCCCGCTGGTGGTCTGCGGTAACGGCTGCCCAGCAGTATCGTCGGCCTGCACGTCCCAGCGCTGAAGATGGGCCACAACGCGCGCTGCCAGGCCGCGATCCGGCGTGACCAGAGCAACGCGTTTTTCCGGCAGTTGCAACGCCTGCCGGATCAGCAGTGCAATTGCCTGCGCCTCTTCCCCCGGATGTGCGCTTTCCATCAGCCGCACGCCGGACAGGCGGCGCTGCTCAGGCTTGAGGGACACCCAGCCCGCGCTGCCTTCCGGCGGCAGAAACAGGTTGGAGATCGCTTTGCTGCGTTCTGGCGGAGCAGCGGCCAGCCCGGCGCGATGCCATGGATCAACCTCTCCCCGGGCCACTCCCATCCGGTTCAGCAGCAGTTTCAGGTGATACTGCGGATGCGCCAGGGCATCAGTGGAACCAAACGGCGGCTCGCCTTCGGCGGGCGGAATTCCGGCATTGCCAAGAGAATCCCAAACGGCGCTTTCAAGCCCAAGATCGAGATCGGGCAGGATAACTGCACCGTTCGGCAGATCGCTGACCACGCGCAGCAGGCGGGCCAATGCGGGCGAGGCGCTGGTGATTCCGGCAGCCACCACCGGGTGCGGTGGCGGAACCTCTTTCCAACGCCGCGCGGCGTGATCGAACAGCAGGTTGCGGCGAACCGGCGGATCAACTTCGCCGCGCGCGACCTGTTCGGCCAGCCACTGCACCTGCACCCGGGCGAAGGTGCGGGTCGATGATCGCCAATGCTCGGCCTGCTCGCCAACAATTCCAGCCACCCGATCTTGCAGCAAATCACCAAGCTCGATCCCCTCGATCGCCAGCCGGTCCATCGTTCGCGCCGTTTCAAAGGCAAGTCGCAACAAGCCGGGAGTTGGTGGGGCTTGCTGACCCAATTCGATCTTGAGCAAGTCAGCCAGCCGCAGCCAGCGCCGCACCGGATCGACGGCGGACGGAACGTCGACCCCTGCCCCCAAGGGGTCGAGCAACGGTCCCAGCGTCTCATCCAGATCAAGATCGCCGACCATCGCCATCCGCGGCAACAACAGCCCGCCGCCCGAAAGCCGCACGAACGCCTCGGTCACGATCCGTTCGGCCCGGCGGCTGGGGAGCAGCAGTGTCAACCGGGCGAGGCCAAAGTCCTGCTCGGCGTAACGCGGGATCAAGCCTGCGACCAACGCATCGGCAAAGCCGCGGTGCGCGGCGATCGAATAAACGCTGGGGCCAGTGCGATCAGCCACCGGCGAGCCGGGCTTCGGTCAGTGCGATCGCTTCGGGATAACCGACATCGAACCAATCGCCATCATGGACCAGACCAAAACAGCGGCCATCGGCAATCGCCCGGTCCCAGAACAGATTTGTCGAGAACACCGCTTCGGGCGGATCGGCAACCACGTGCCGCGCCAAAAGCTGGATTCCGGTCCAGACAAATGGCCGGGCTCGCCGGGGGCCATCGCGAGACAATCGACCATCGGAATCGAGATCGAAGTCACCGATCCCTTGCGTATTCCCGGCCTGCTCGAACGGGACGATCAGCATCAGCACGTCCATCTTCGAAGCATCCCATGCCCTGGCCATCCGCACCAGCGCGTTTTCACCCGCACCGACGAACCAGTTATCGGCATTGACGCAGAAAAAGGGATCGTCCGGGATGAGGTGCAAGGCATGGATCAAGCCGCCCCCGGTATCCCTTAGCAGATCGCGCTCATCGGAAATGGCAAGGTCGAAATCGTCGGCATTGGCCGCGAGATGTGATTCGATCTGGTCAGCGCAATAGTGGACATTGACCACGATTCGCCCGATCCCGGCCCCGCGCAGCAGGTCGAGCACATGATCAAGCAGGGTCACCCCCGCAACTTCAATCAGCGGTTTGGGCTTGGTTTCGGTCAGCGGCAGCATCCGTGTGCCTCTGCCCGCTGCCATGATCATTGCGGTGCCCGGCAGGTTCATGCTGTGAACGTACCCCCACCCGCTTCACGCAAATCTTCGGGCACATTGATGTAGAACCACTCCGCCACCGGTTCCAGCGCAGGATGGGTCAAGTCGCGCTCCAGCAGTGCCCAGACGCGCGGGATGTAGTCGAGATATTTTGGCTTTCCATCACGCTTCCACAGACGCACGAAGATGCCAATGATCTTGGCATTGCGTTGAGCGCCAAGGCGGGCATAATCGGCCAGAAAATCGCCTTTGATGCCGGATCTTTGCACGTAATAGTCAAACATTTCAGCCTCCAGCTCGGGCGAAACGTCACGGCGTGCATCCTGCAATAACGAGACCAGATCATAGCCGGGATGGCCGACCAGCGCGTCCTGAAAATCGAGCAGGCCCTGGCTCTCCAGATTGCTCAGCAGCATGATATTTTCGGCGTGATAGTCACGCAGCACGGTCACTCCCGGTCGCTGGCGCGGAAGCAATTCACCCAGCACCTTTTCCCAGGCCTGGGTATAGCTCGGCCCATCGACATACAGGTTGTGGGCCGGGCAATACCAATCGGTGAACAACCGTGCCTCGCGCATATACTCGCTCATCGAGTAATCGAGGAATGGACCCGGCGGGAGCCGGTGCAAGGTGACCAGCGAATCAATCGCGGTGCGATAGATCGCTGCCTCATCGCCGGGCCACTGATCGAGGTATTCGCGCATGCGGACCTCGCCGAAATCTTCGATCAGGACCAGTCCGCGCGGCGCGTCTTCCGCCAGAATATAGGGCGCACGCAATCCATTTGCATCGAGCCATTTGGCTGCGCGCAGGAACGGATTCGGATCTTCCTTTGGCGGCGGTGCGTCCATCAGCATCGCCGATTTATCGCCACGCCGAACCCGGAAATAGCGCCGGAACGACGCATCCCCGGCCAGTGGCTCAATCACGGCATCGCCCCATCCGGCGGCCTTCAGAAAGGCTTCGACACCTTGGGGCAGACTGTCAATCATAGCAGCCGCCCTAGCCAATCCGCCCCCGGTTCGACAATCGCAATCCGCCCCATTTCCGCAATTTCCAGCCGGATCGACAAGCAGCCTGCCTCGTGCGTGAAACCGCCTGTCATTTCAGGCCATTCAGCGATCAAGGCTGCACCAAGGCGGTAATCATCCAGCCCCAGTTCTTCGGCCTCCTCCGGGCGCTTGAGGCGATAGAAATCGGCGTGAACCAACGGCAGGCGCAGGCCTGGCGGATCATATGTTTCGATGATCGAGAAGGTCGGTGAAGGCACTTCGCCGTGATAGCCCAATGCGGCGATGATCGCGCGGGCCAAAGTGGTTTTGCCTGCACCAAGGCCGCCAGTGAGCGCCACGACATCACCCGGTTGCAAAAGCGCTGCAAGCCGTCCGCCGAATTCAGCCATGGCGGAGAGGTCCGGCAGTTCAAATCTCATGGCAGTTCGACAATGGCTGCTGTGCCCTGCCCCGGCTCGGAATGCAGCTCAAGTTTGCCGCCGTGAGCCTCGATCAGCTGCCGCGCAAGCGGCAGTCCCAGTCCCTGACGGCGCTCAACGCTTTTACCGTCGGCGCTGACCTTGATCCCTTCAAGAGCGCGGGCCAGCGTCGCCGAATCCATCCCGGCACCATTGTCGGAAATGACCAGTTGGGCCTTGCCTTTCAGCACGCTCAGCTCGACCAGAATCCGGCCACCACTGGGAGTCGCTGCCAGGGCATTGTCCAGCAAATGCCCCAGCGCACGGCCGAGTCGCCGCCGGTCACCCTCGATCCGTCCCACTCCCTTGTCGCCGCGCAGGTCAAGTGCCAGTCCGGCAGCCTTGATCCGTTCGGCGCGGTCTTCGACAAGTGCGGTAATGAACGGCAGCAACTCGATTTCTTCACGGGTCAGCGGCAGCATCCCGGCCTCGCTTTGTGATAGGTCGAGAACGGATTCGATTTGCTCTCCAAGTCGCTCAACTGATTGGAGAATCGCGTCGACGTATTCCTTGCCGCTTGCCGACAGGTCACCACCCAATCCGGCTTCAAGCAGTTCGGCGAAGCCACCGATCGAGGTCAGCGGCGTGCGGAATTCGTAGCTCATGTTGGCCAGGAAACGGGTCTTCATCGAATCCGCTTCTTCGAGTGCCGCGGCGCGCTGTTTCAACGCTTCTTCGGCCTTCTGCGAATCGGTGATGTCGAGCACGGTCAGCAAGCCATTCCCATCGGGCAGCGGCACCCCGGCGAACTCCAGCGTGCGCCCGTCTTTCAGCACCGCCCGACCGCCGGTCTGCTTGCGCTCCAGCGTTGCGGCGCGGACGACATCACCGACGGCTTTGACTCTGGCCGGTTTGGCCAGTTGGCGCGCCAGCTGTTCGAGCAGGCTTTCGATCCGGGGGTGTTCGTCAAGGAATGTATCTTCAAGCCCCCAATCCGCCGCAAACCGCCGGTTCCACAACTGCAACCGGCCATCGGGCGCGAACACCGCGACCGATTCGAACAGACTGTCAAAAGTCGCGGTTCTGGTCCGTAACAGGGTGTCGCGCGCGGCGGAGAGTTGGAGCTGCTCGGTCCGGTCTTCGGCGATCAGCATCAGGCCGCCATCCGGCAGCGGCTGGGCCACGATCCTGACATGGGTGCCATCGCCCAGCATCCAGGCCTCTTCTTGCGGGCCGCTGGCGGTGAACCAGGCTGTGTGTTCCCGCCGCCATTGCGGAAAATCGCGCGCTTCAGGCACTCGGCCAGCATCGCGGGCCAGATCGAGCCAGCGTTCAAATTGCGGCGGATCGAGCATTACCGTGCTTTTTAGCGCAAAGAGGCGCTGGAATGGCGGGTTGGCAAACGTCATCTGGCGCTTGGCATCGAACTGCGCGATCCCGGCCGAAAGCTGATCGTGCATGGTCCGCTGCGATTCACGGAATGCTCGCAAAGCGCGCGAAAGCTCTTCCATCTCTTCGACATCGACCGCATAGCCAGCAATCCCCTCCTGACCCAGCGGAAGGTCGGAGACGCGCAACGCGCGGCGTTGACCATCGATCGTGGCGGAGACCATCCGTTCGATCGGCAGCTGTTTGGCAGCGGCCTGGAGCGCGATCTGTTTCGCAGTCAAACCGTCGACACTTTCAATCAACTCGATCCCGGTCTCAGCGACCTGCCGCGCATCATCCCCAGCGACCGCGCGGACATAGGACTGATTGACCAGGCGCAGATCGCCATCCGGCCCACGGAACCACATAGCTATCGGCGCGGCTTCGATCAGACCGACCAGCGCTGCGAAATCGCTTTTGGCACGGGCGGCATCGTCACGCAGTTGAACCAGTTCGGTCTCGCTATCGGAAAAGTCGAACACCCAGACCAGCGCCGCACCACCCGGGGATACTTGAGGATCGGCCAGGTGTCCGCGCAGCGCCAGGCTGCGCTTCGAGCCGCGCGGGGTTGCGACCATCCGGAAAGGTGCCGCAGTGCGCTGGCAGCGGCGGACCGCCTCAGTCAATTCGGTGAGTTTTTCGGTAGTGAGTCCTCCGCCTCCGCCGTCGATCCGACCACCGTCGAGCTCAGTCAGGAACTGCGGCACCGCCTCGAGCCCGAGCCAATTGGCGAGACGTTGCGGTGCCTCGATCTTGCCGTCAGCGCGGACCAGCAGCGGCAAGGCCGGGCTTTCATCGACCATCCGCCCCAGCCGACGGGCATGCCGCTGACCTGCTTCGGCCTTGCGCTCGCGTGCCCGCGCTGCCGTCGTGGCCATCGCCGCAGCGACAGTCCACGCCGCCAGCAGCAGCCCCAGCAAGGCCAGCGCGGTCGGAGTGAAAATCATAGCCCCTCGCCTATGCGGGGGCGCGGTCTTGCGCAAGTGTTCGGCTTGGTCTCTGCCCCCCTGAAGGGAAAAGCATGAGAATCAATACCGATAATGATCCGGCTTGAACGGCCCAGTTGCAGGCACACCGATATAGTCAGCCTGCTGCTGGCTTAGCGTGGTCAGCTTGACCCCCAGCTTTTCAAGATGCAGCGCCGCAACCTTTTCATCGAGGTGCTTGGGCAGGACATAGACTTCGTTCTTGTACTGCGCCGGATTGGTGAACAGCTCGATCTGGGCCAGCGTCTGGTTGGTGAAGCTCGCGCTCATCACAAAGCTGGGGTGGCCGGTACCGCAGCCCAGATTGACCAGACGGCCCTTGGCCAGCACGATGATCTGCTTGCCATCGGGGAATTCGACCAGATCGGTCCCAGGCTTGACCTCGGTCCATTTATAATTGTCGAGCGCGGCAATCTGAATTTCGCTGTCGAAGTGCCCGATGTTGCAGACGATGCTCATCGGCTTCATCGCTTTCATGTGCTCGGCAGTGATTACATCGGCGTTGCCGGTGGCAGTGCAGAAGATGTCGCAGCGCTGGACCGCCTCTTCCATCGTCACCACTTCAAAACCCTCCATCGCGGCTTGAAGCGCGCAGATCGGATCGATTTCGGTGACCATCACCCGCGCTCCGCCATTGCGAAGTGACTGGGCCGAACCCTTGCCGACATCGCCAAATCCGGCCACGCAGGCGACCTTGCCGGCCAACATCACGTCGGTCGCGCGGCGGATCGCGTCGACCAGCGATTCCTTGCAGCCATAGAGGTTGTCGAACTTCGACTTCGTGACGCTATCGT
>CALMBN010000146.1 GCA_937860195.1 uncultured Novosphingobium sp. | reverse complement strand
ACATCGACCTTTACCAGACCCACTGGCCCGACCACGATCTGCCCTATGACGAGACGATGGAAGTGCTCGACGAGCTGGTCCGCGCCGGAAAAGTGCGGGTTACCGGTTGCTCGAACGAAACCAGCTGGGGCCTGATGAAAAGCATCGCCGCGTCCGAAAAACTCGGTGCGGTGCGCTATCAGACGATCCAGAACAATTTCAGCCTGAACAACCGCCGGTTCGAGGATGAACTGGCGCAGGTTTGCCGGCAGGAAGGGGTCAGCCTGATCCCCTATTCGCCGATTGGCGGAGGGGTGCTTTCGGGCAAGTATCAGGGCGGGGCAACCCCCGATGGCGCGCGCTTCAGCCGCTATCTGGCGATGGAAGGACGGCAGGCAGCAATGGGGCGGCGGTTCGTCAATGAACGCTCGCTGGCCTCGACCGAGCGCTTCATGGGGATTGCGGCAGAGGCCGGTATCAGCCCGGTGACCATGGCGGTGGCCTGGTCAAAGCAGCATGACTTCGTTGCGTCGACAATCGTGGGCGTGAGCAAGCAGGACCAGGTCGCAGAGATACTGGCGGCGGCCGATTTGGTTTTGAGCGATGAGACGATGAAAGCGATCGACAAGGTCTCAAAGGAAATCCGCTACCCGATGGGGTAAGGCTGGAGTAAGGCGCGCCGGGTGAGCGATCTGCCGATCCACGCCGTTTTGCCGAACCTGCTCGCAGCGCTGCGCGAACGGGCCGGCGCGGTGCTGATCGCGCCGCCGGGGGCCGGAAAAACGACTTCAGTTGCGCCTGCATTGCTGGCCGAGCCGTGGTGCAGCGGCAACGTGATCCTGCTTTCGCCGCGCCGGGTTGCGGCGCGCGCTGCGGCGGAGCGGATGGCAGAGCTGCTGGGCGAGCAGGCCGGGGGAACGATCGGTTACCTCACCCGGCTGGACAGCAGGCGCGGCGCCAAAACCCGCGTATTGGTGATGACCGAGGCGATTTTCGTTTCGACCATCCTGAACGAGCCAGAGCTGCCGGGCGTTTCTGCCGTGCTGTTCGATGAAGCACACGAGCGGCACCTCGATTCCGATCTCGGGCTGGCGCTTGCCATCGAGAGCCAGACGGTGCTGCGACCCGATCTTCGACTGGTGGTGATGAGTGCCACCATCGACGGCGCGCGGTTTGCGAGACTGCTGGGCGATGCCCCGGTCATCGAGAGCGAGGGCAAGGCGCACCCGCTGACCATCAAATGGCTTGGCGCGCGGCCTGAGCTGCGGATTGAGGATGCGATGGCCAGCGCGATCCTGACCGCGTGGCGCGATGAAACGGGTGATGTGCTCGCCTTCCTGCCCGGCGTGGGCGAGATCGAGCGGGTGCGCGAGCGGCTGGTCGGCAAGCTGCCCTCGGCCTTGATCCTCCCACTTCACGGCCAGTGCGAACCGCAGGTCCAGCGCGCCGCGATCAAGCGCGATCCGGCAGGGCGGCGGCGGATCGTGCTGGCGACAGCGATTGCCGAGACTTCGCTGACTCTCGATGGAGTGTCGGTGGTTGTTGACGCGGGCCTTTCGCGCCGGGCGGAATTTGACAAGGCAGCCGGAGTGACGCGGTTGGTCACCCATCGCGCCAGCCAGGCTGCTGCTGCCCAGCGAGCGGGGCGTGCAGCACGGCAGGGGCCGGGCGTGGCATACAGGTTGTGGGAACAAGCCGCACACAACGGTCGTGCAGCATTTGATCCGCCCGAAATGTTGACCAGCGACCTCGCACCTTTGCTGCTCAGTCTGGCAAAATGGGGCACGGCTGATCCGGCAGAACTGGCATGGGTTGACCCGCCGCCCGGTGCAGCATTGGGTGCAGCAAAGGCTGGATTACAGTCACTTGGCGCGCTCGATGCATCTGGCAGGATCACTCAGCATGGTCGGCGCATGGCAACCTTGCCGATGGCTCCTCCGCTTGCCCATATGCTGCTTTATGCTGCGCAGCATGCTGCGGCGCGCGATGCAGCATTTCTGACGCTCCTGTTGCAGGAGCGCGGGTTGGGCGGGCGCGGGGAAGATCTTTCCGCGCGGCTTGATCGGTGGCGCGGGGATCGCTCGGCTCGGGCTGAGGCATTGCGCGCGCTGGCAGGGCTTTGGGAGAAGCGTGCAATTGAGCTGGCTGGCACAGGGCAGGGGCCAACACCACCTCTCGGCATTCTCCTTGCCGAAGCCTATCCTGACAATATTGCCCGCCGCCGCGATTCGTCGGGAGAGCTTTGGCTAACCGCCGGGGGTCGAGGATTGCGGCTCGATCCAGCCTCGCCGCTGGCCCGAGCCGAATGGCTGGCGGTCGGTGAAGCGCATGGCGAAGCCAAAGGCGCACGGATCACCGGGGCGATAGCTCTGGATGAATCCGAAGTCAGCGGTTGGCTGGCGCACCGGATAGAGAAGCTCAGCACGTTGCGTTGGATTGAGAGCGAAGCCCGGGCCGAGGCGCTGCTCGAAGCTCGGCTGGGTGCAATCACAGTGTCGCGCGGGCCAGATCCATCGCCCGACCCGTCAGCAATCCGCGCTTTTCTTCTGAACAGGGTCCGCATGGACGGGCTGGCTCTTGTCCCGCTTTCCAAAGCGAGCGAAGGCCTGCTTCGGCGCGCCCGCTATGCCGGAATCGCGGCGTTGACCGACGCCGTTCTGTTGGCTGACGCCGCTGACTGGCTCGGCCCTTTGCTGTCGCGGCGGCTTGACCAGCTTGATCCGGGCAAACTTCACGAGGCGTTGCGGGCAAGGCTGAATTATGCCGACCAGCAAGCGCTTGACCGACTCGCCCCGCCGCAGTTCACCAGTCCGGCCGGGACCAGCCACGCGATCGACTATGACGATCCCGGCGGGCCATCGGTGGAGCTGCGGGTGCAGGCGCTGTTCGGGCTGGACCGGCACCCAAGCTTTGGCCAGCCGCCGCAGCCGCTGTTGCTCAAGCTGACTGATCCCGGCGGCAAACCGCTCCAGACCACGCGTGATCTGCCCGCGTTCTGGCGCGGATCGTGGCGAGATGTGGTGAAAGATACCAAAGGCCGATACCCAAAGCACCGCTGGCCAGACCAACCGTGGACCGAAGCGGCCAGCCTGAAGACCAAGAACGCGTTTAATGCTTCGATGGGTTCAACCCGAACGGAGACTTGATTCGCGCCGCCAACTGACCCAAAGCGCAGCTATGTCAGCACGGATATTTCAGCGTCCCAAAAACGCAATGCAATCGGGCGGAGCCGGAACCGGCCAGTGGCTGCTCGAATTCGCACCCACTGAGGCCAAGCGGGCCGATCCGGTGATGGGCTGGGCTGGTTCAGGCGATACCCAGAGCCAGGTAACGCTGACCTTCGCTAGCCAGACTGGTGCCAAGGACTATGCCGACAGATACGGGATTGTCGCCGAAGTGCATGCCACCCCGCCGCGGCGATTGAAGCTCCAGACCTATGCTGATAATTTCAGATAAGTTTTTTGAGGAGCAGGAAGCGGGTCTGCCAGATACCTGGGTCGCGCTGTCAGGCACCCGGCAGAACCCTCTTTCCGGCCCCTCCAAAGGGGAAGGGCCGTCGGACTGCCCCCAAAGAGCAAGTCTGCGCGTCGCTTAGCGCAACAAACCCGAGTCGGACTTGCGCAAACGCGACAGCGCCGCCATATGCGCGTCCGGGAGTCGGGCGGGCGTTTGCCTCCGCCAACTTGGTCAGGTCCGGAAGGAAGCAGCCACAACGGACAGCGACGGGTCGCTCGGCTCCTTTACTATCACCTTCCAACCTCCACCCACCTCCGTTCGTGTCGAGCGAAGTCGAGACACCGCGCGAAGCGTCTCAACTTCGCTCGACACGAACGGGAGAGTAGATGATTCGGGTTGGACTGGAATGGGCAGAGGTCCTAGTTTGGTTCCAATGGACGATTCCCCCGATACCTATGGCGACGAGCCTGAAGACGAGGCCCCCAGCGCGGCTGAGCTGGAGGCTGCTGGGCAGGAATCGATGTTCGGCGCGCCTGCTGCGCCAGCGCCTGCTCCTCCGCCCGTTGTAGCTGCTGCTCCGGCGCAGCCCTATCGCGTGCTGGCGCGCAAATATCGCTCGCAGACCTTTGCCGAGCTGATCGGGCAGGATGCGATGGTCCAGACGCTGGCCAATGCGATTCGGCGCGACCGGTTGGCCCATGCCTTTCTGATGACCGGCATCCGCGGGGTCGGCAAAACCTCGACCGCGCGGTTGATCGCCAAGGCGCTCAATTGCATCGGGCCGGATGGACAGGGCGGACCGACGATCGATCCGTGCGGGGTGTGCGAGCCTTGCGTCGCGATTGCCGAGGGCCGCCATATCGACGTGATCGAAATGGATGCCGCCAGCCACACCGGCGTGGACGACGTGCGCGAGATTATCGAGGCGGTGCGCTATGCCGCCGTTTCAGCGCGCTACAAGATCTACATCATCGACGAAGTTCACATGCTCAGCCGCAATGCGTTCAACGCGCTGCTGAAAACACTGGAGGAACCGCCAGCCCATGTGAAATTCCTGTTCGCCACCACTGAAGTCGAAAAGCTGCCCGTCACGGTGCTCAGCCGCTGCCAGCGGTTTGATCTGCGCCGAATCCCCGCACCGCTGCTCGCCGAACATTTCGCGATGATCTGCGGCAAGGAAGGGATCGAGGCGGAGGATGAGGCGCTGGCGATGATCGCCGCCGCCGCCGAAGGTTCGGTCCGCGATGGTCTGTCGATCCTCGATCAGGCGATTGCCCATGCCGACCTTGGCGGGGAAAGCCGGGTTTCGGCGGCACAGGTCCGCGATATGCTGGGGCTGGCCGACAAGAGCGCGCAGCGCGGCTTGTTTGCGGCACTGCTGTCTGGCGATGGGGCGGGGCTGCTTGGCCTGATCGATCAACAATTCGCCTTTGGGGTAGAGCCGCTGGCGCTGCTGCGGACCGCGATGGATCTGTGCCACCGGATCACCGTGGCGCAGATCGGCCAGAACAACGTCGGGCATCACCCCGTGATCGGCGAGCCGTCGGAGTTGATCTCGCAAGGATCCGCTGCCACC
>CALMBN010000145.1 GCA_937860195.1 uncultured Novosphingobium sp. | reverse complement strand
CGGATGTGCTCGCCGCGGCGATTGACCATGCTCGGGGACGATACGCCGAAAAGCCCTCACCCCTTCAGGGGAGAGGGTTGGGAGAGGGGGAGTCTGCATCAAGCGCTGCGCCGGGATCAGAGGGACTTCCCCTCTCCCCGGCCCTCTCCCCTGAAGGGGTGAGGGAGTTTAACCCAGTCCCAATAATCGCCATGACCCCGCGCGGAAAGCCGCTGACCCAGGCACGGGTGCGCGAGCTTTCCGCTGGTCCGGGCGTCATCATCCTGTGCGGCCGGTTCGAGGGTTTTGACGAGCGGATTTTCGCCGCGCGCAATGTCGAAGAAGTGTCGGTCGGCGATATCGTTCTATCGGGCGGAGAGCCTGCCGCGCTGATGCTGCTTGATGCTTGCATTCGGCTGCTTCCCGGCGTAATGGGCGCGGCTTCGAGCGGTACCGAGGAGTCCTTTGAACAAGGATTGCTTGAATATCCTCACTTTACCCGACCCGCGACGTGGGAAGGGCGCACGATCCCTGAAGTGCTGCGATCGGGGGATCATGCGAAGATCGCAGGCTGGCGTAAAGCGCAGTCGGAGATCGATACACGGTTACGCAGGCCGGACCTTTGGGAGCGTCATACAGGCGCTCGGGTCCAGTCTGCCTCTGGCGCGCGGCATGAAGATGAGGACCCAGGTCAATGAACCTGATTCAACAGATCGAAGCCGAGGAAATTGCCAAGGCTGCAAAAGAAGTACCGACTTTCCGCCCCGGCGATACCGTCCGCGTTGGTGTGAAGGTTATCGAAGGTGAGCGCAGCCGCGTCCAGATGTACGAAGGCGTTTGCATCGCCCGTGCCAACAAGGGCATCGGCAGCAACTTCACCGTTCGCAAAATGAGCTTTGGCGAAGGCGTGGAGCGCGTATTCCCGCTCTATTCGCCCAACATCGACAGCATCACCGTCGTTCGCAAGGGCGTCGTGCGTCGTGCGAAACTCTATTACCTGCGCGGCCGCACCGGCAAGCGCGCTCGCATCGCCGAACGCCGTGATCCGCGTCCGGGCGAGTGAGGCCAAAAGGTTCTAGCGCCAAGGTGCTTTAGCGATTTAGAAGAGGCGCCCCGGCGAAAGTCGGGGCGCCTTTTCGTCATTGAGGAACCCTGCTTTGCCATGCGCTTTTTTGCTGCCTTGCTCGCCGCTTCGATATTCAGTGCTTCGCCGGCCCTGGCCCAGGACAGCCCGGTGAGCGCGCCCGCACGGCAAGCCGAGGCCAAGCCGCTCGATTTCGAACGGGTTTTTGCCAGCCCCAGCCTGAATGGTGCGGTGCCGCGCGGGGTCAAGCTTTCGCCCGATGGGCGCTGGCTGACGGTGCTCCGCGCGCGGGCTGATGATCGCGAGCGCTATGACCTGTGGGGGTTTGACCGCAACAGCGGCCAGTGGACGATGCTGGTCGATAGTCTCAAGCTCGGTTCGGGCAAAGAGCTGTCTGAAGCCGAGAAGATGCAGCGCGAACGCCAGCGAATCGGCGATCTGAAGGGCATCGTGACCTATGAATGGACCGCCGACAGCAAAGCGATCCTGGTCCCGCTCGATGGCGATCTTTATCTCGCCGAGCTGGACGGCAAAGTCACCCGATTGACTGACAGCGCGGGTGACGAACTCAACCCGGCGCTCAGCCCCAAGGGCGGCTATGTTTCGTTCGTTCGCGACCAACAGCTGTGGGCGGGCAAGGTCGGCGCCGAGGCCCAGCCGGTTTCGCCTGTTGAAACCGCCGACACAGTCCACTGGGGCGAGGCTGAATTTGTCGCGCAAGAGGAAATGGCGCGCTTCACCGGATACTGGTGGGCGCCCGATGACAGCCGCATCGCGGTCCAGCGGTTTGACGATGCCCCGGTCGGGATCGTCACCCGCGCCGCTATCGGTGCTGAGGGCACAAAGACTTTCCACCAGCGCTATCCGGTCGCCGGATCACCAAATGCGCTGGTCTCGCTATTCGTCGTTTCGCCGGATGGCAGCGGCAAGGTCGAGGTCGATCTTGGGCCGGACCGCGATATCTACCTCGCGCGGGTCAATTGGTCGCCTGATGGCAAGGTGCTCTATGTGCAGCGCCAGAACCGCGCGCAGACCAAGCTCGATATGCTCAGCGTCGATCCTGCTACCGGCAAGGCGATGGTGCTGTTTACCGAAACGGCCGCAAGGGGCAGCTGGGTCAACCTGTCAAACGACTACCGCTTCCTGAAGGATGGCAGCCTGATCTGGTGGTCAGAGCGCGATGGCTATGGCCACCTGTGGCACTTCAAGGCCGGTAAATGGAGGCAGCTGACCAAAGGCCCGTGGGTGGTCACTTCACTGGTCGGGGTGGACGAGAAATCGGGCCGCGTCACGTTTACCGCGACCAAAGACGATGTGCTGGCGACCAATGTCTATGCGCTGAACCTCGCCGGTCCGGCCAAAATCGAGCGACTGGGCGAGCCAGACTGGGTCCACAGCGCCAGCATGGACAAGGCCGGGCAAACGCTGCTGATCAGCCGTTCCAGCCCCAGCCAACCGCCGCAGGTCTATGTCGCCGATGGCGCGGGCAAGCGGCTCGCCTGGGTTGAGGAAAACAAGCTTGGCCCGGCGCATCCCTACACGCCGTTCCTTGCCGCCCACCGCGCGCCGACTTTCGGGACGATCAAAGCCGCAGACGGGACTGCGCTTCACTGGCGGATGACCACCCCGGTGATGGAGCCGGGCAAGCGCTATCCGGTGTTCTTCCAGCACTATGGCGGGCCGACCGCACAGACCGTCACCAAAGGCTGGGGCGGCGGGCTGGAACAGGCGATTGTGGCCAAGGGTTACATCTTCTTCCAGATCGACAATCGCGGCAGTGAGAATCGCGGAGTGAGATTCGCCTCGACCCTGCTCAACGCAATGGGCGGGGTTGAGGTTGAGGACCAGAAGGCTGGGGCATTGTTCCTCAAAACATTGCCCTACGTCGACACCAAACGGATCGCGACCTATGGCTGGTCCTATGGCGGCTATATGACCGTCAAGATGCTCCAGGCTGATCCGGGGCTGTACGCTGCCGGGATTGCCGGCGCGCCGGTGACAAAATGGGAGCTTTACGATACCCATTACACCGAGCGTTATCTGGGCGATCCGAACCAGCAGCCGGCGGTCTATGAGAAGGCCAATGCGCTGGCCGATGCGGGCAAGATCAGCGATCCGCTGCTGCTGATCCACGGGATGGCCGATGACAATGTGGTGTTCGAGAATACCTCGATGCTGGTTGCGCGGCTGCAGGCGCAGGCGGTGCCGTTCGAAATGATGCTCTACCCCGGCTATACCCACCGGGTCGGCGGGCCGAGGGTTGGCGTGCATCTGTGGCAGACGATTTTCGCGTTTCTGGATAAGCGGATGCCGCCTGAGACGGCGCAGTGATGTTCAGCCGCCGCACTGCGCTACTGGGCGGACTGGCGCTTGCCGCATGTGGCTCGGCCGAGGCACAGGTTCGCTTTGCAGGTCCGCGAGCCAGGGCACTGATCGCGGCAGCGCGGCGACAGGTGGGGGTGACGCTCAGTTATGATCCGGCATACACCCGGATCGCTTATCCCGGCGGCGATGTGCCGCGTGCCAAGGGTGTCTGCACCGACGTGGTGATCAGAGCCTATCGCGATGCACTGGGGGTCGATCTGCAAAGCGAAGTCCACCGCGATATGGCTGCGAATTTCAGCGCCTATCCGCGCCGGTGGGGCCTGCGGCGCCCGGATTCCAACATCGATCACCGCCGGGTGCCGAACCTCGAACGCTACTGGACCCGCAAGGCGGCCAGTTTGCCGATCCCGGCGCCGGTGCGGGAGTGGCAGCCGGGTGATCTGTTCACCGCCTTGATCGATGGCCGCTTGCCGCATACGGGCATAGTTTCGGACCGGCTGGCCGGAAACGGCAATCCGCTGGTGATCCACAACATCGGCAGCGGTGCGCGCGAAGAGGATATGCTGCTGGCGTGGAAGCCCACGGGGCGCTTTCGCTGGCGGCTGTAAGGCGCTAGGGGCAGCGCTCACGGATCGGAGTATGGCAATGGGTTACCGGGTAGTCGTCGTTGGCGCGACTGGGAGTGTCGGGCGCGAGATGTTGGCCGTGCTGTCCGAGCGCGAGTTTCCGATCGACGAAGTGGCTGCGGTCGCCTCGTCGCGCTCGCAGGGGAGCGAGGTTGAATTCGGTGACACCGGGCGGATGCTCAAGGTCAAGAATATCGAACACTTCGACTTTGCCGGTTGGGACATCGCGCTATTTTCAGCAGGGTCCGAAGTGGCCAAGGCCTTTGCCCCCAAAGCGGCTGCCGCAGGCTGCGTGGTGATTGACAACAGCTCGTTCTACAGAATGGACCCGGACGTGCCGTTGATCGTTCCTGAGGTGAACCCTGAAGCGATTGCTGGCTACGTGGCGAAAAACATCATCGCCAATCCCAACTGTTCGACCGCGCAAATGGTCGTCGCGCTAAAGCCCTTGCATGACGCCGCGATCATCAAGCGGGTGGTCGTGGCGACGTATCAGTCAGTTTCGGGTGCGGGCAAAGAGGGGATGGACGAACTGTTCGAGCAGAGCCGCAACATCTTCGTCGGCGACAGCGCGGAGCCCAAAAAATTCACCAAGCAGATCGCCTTCAACGTCATCCCGCACATCGATAGTTTCCTTGACGATGGTTACACCAAGGAAGAGTGGAAAATGATGGTCGAGGTCAAGAAGATCCTCGATCCCAAGATCAAGCTGACGGCAACTTGCGTACGCGTGCCCGTCTTCGTAGGCCATAGCGAGGCAGTAAACATCGAATATGAGCGCGAGATGTCGGCGGCCAAGGCAAAGTCGATCTTGCGCGAGGCACCCGGCATCATGCTCGTCGATAAGCGCGAGGATGGTGGCTACACGACGCCCATCGAAGCGGCGGGCGACGATGCCACTTATGTTAGCCGTGTGCGCGAAGACCCGACAGTGGACAACGGCCTTGCCTTCTGGTGCGTGTCGGATAATTTGCGCAAAGGGGCGGCGTTGAATGCTGTGCAGATTGCCGAGTTGCTGGGGCGGCGGCATTTGAAGAAGGGGTGAGGTTATGGACGGCGGATGCGGGTGCGGACAGGTTCGATATACGATCACCGCAACCCAGCCGCCGGTCGTCTATGCTTGCCACTGCACCGATTGCCAGACGCAATCCGGAAGCGCATTCGGTTTGCAGATGCCGGTTTTTGAGGCGATGATCTCTGTAACCGGAGATATGGTTTCTGGCGAGCGGACACTGCCGAGCGGCGCTATCGGCACGATCTTCTGCTGTTCAAACTGCCTAATACGCATCTATTCCAAAAACAGCACACGGCCCGGAATGGTGGTAGTTCGCGCCGGCACCTTAGACGCCAGCAAGCAGATTGTCCCCAAATTTCACCTTTGGACAAAAAGCAAGCAGCCGTGGATCACGATCCCGGCCGAGGCAATTTCTATGAAAGAACAGCCAACTTCACTTGAAGAGTGGATGCGTCTTCTGACACCGGAAGCTGCATGACCCTCACCGCCGACATCTTCTGGTCCTTTCGTTCGCCCTATTCCTATCTGGCGACGCCCCGGCTGATCGTCGAGCGGTCGTCGAGCGACGACGACGAGGGCGAGCGCGGCGGCTCGCAGCGGTCCGAGCGG
>CALMBN010000144.1 GCA_937860195.1 uncultured Novosphingobium sp. | reverse complement strand
TGTTTTTCTTCAAGCAGTTGTGCGCTGCGGCATGAAGAAAAGGACAGTGTTTCGACAAGTTCAGCATAGACGGGTATTGGGACAGATTAGACACACTCCACATTAAGTGTTGAAGCCTCAGGTCAAGCTGCCAGCCCAACCTGCGGCGGCTTGCAATCATCCTCAACCGCTATCTCAACCCGGTTTCTGCCGTCTTGCTTGGCCCGATAAAGCGCTGCATCGGCCGCTCGCAGTGCAGTGCGCGGATCGCCACAAGCGAATACGTCGGCGAGACCGGCCGAGAAAGTCACCTGCCCGAACGGCTGGTCATTCGCGCGGTTGACGAGCCGCCGTTCTGCGAGATTTTCGCGCAAGCTGTTGAGTTTGGTCTCGGCATCCTCCAGCCGGTCTCCCCGGAACAGCAATACGAACTCCTCCCCGCCGTGACGCGCGACGTGGCAGTGGTCGTTTGAGATCCTGGCAAGGCTTTCCGCGACCAGTTTGAGCACCCGATCCCCGGCCTCGTGGCCATGTGTGTCATTGATAACCTTGAAATGGTCAATGTCGCAAAACGCAACGCACAGAACCTCGCTGGCAGCGCGGGCAGTGCGGTATTCCTCGTCAAAGGTCGTTTCGAACGAACGGCGATTGGGCAGGCCTGTAAGGTGATCTTCGGAAGCCGAGCGTTTGGCTTCGTCCAGGCGGCGGCGCAGCGCGCGGGTCTTGGCTTCGCTTTTCAGCATCTGCTTTTCGATGTCACGGGTTCGCCGCAGCATTACCTTGGCGATGGTTGCGAGTTCAGAGATGACCTCTCCGGCCTTGGTGACCTGTTCAAGCTCGTTGACGTGGCCTTCCAGTGCACTGTGATATTCGCTGGTCGCACTGTGTGCCTCGCGGCTGGTTTTGCCAAATTCGTCGATCGATCCTTCAAGCCGCTCCATTAACTGCGTAAGCAACGCAACGTCTTCGCCTTTGCTATCACCGCCAAGCACTTCGTCGAGCCACTCGGCTGTTATTGGTTGCCGGGATTGCAATTGCCGGTCGATCGCGCGCACGATCCGGTTGTCGGAGCCGGTGAGGTAGCTCCAGGCAGCAGTCAGGCTTTTTGCACTAACCTCCAGCTTGTGCAGCGACAGAAAGTGACCCAGCTCCTCCATCTGGCGCAATTGCAACGGGCCGCGCTGTTCGGCACGCGGCGGAGTGGATAGGGCAGTTTCGCCGTCTTCAGCTTGTCTGGAACCAAATCCCAGCCAGCCGAGAATGCCGGCGCTGGAACGAGCGAGATTGGGATCGTGTGCGGTCATGCCATGGTTAACGGCATCGTCGCACGGAAGTTAAGCTCCGATCACCGAACCCGCGGACCGCCGAACGGCAGCGGCGGGGGTGGGCGACGGTGGCCGCGCGGCAATTGCGCCTGATAGGCCCGGCCGCAGTGATCGACACAATAAGGGAAGCCGGGGTTCACTTTGTCTCCGCAAAAGTGGAAGTCAGCCTCACCGGGGTGACCCATCGGCCAGCGACAAATCCGGTCGTTCAGTTCAAGCAGGCTGGTCTTCTCGGCCATTTCGGCGCTGGGCTTGGCCGGCACCAGGCGGCGCGGCGGTGCGGGCGGGATCGGGGCCTGCTGATCGCCGGGGCCCTGGCGCAGGAACCCGCCGGGACCGACCGAGACGATCCGCGGGCTGGGGGCCTTGGGCACTGCGCCGTCGGCTGAATTGGCGCTGGGTGCCGCGACGCGGGGCGGAGCGGCCCGCGGGGTTGGCAGCGGGCGCGGCGGCAGGTCCGCCTTGGGAGCCTTGGGCGCGGGCGCAGCAGCTTCCTTCTCGTTCGGCTTGACCGGGCTGGGCCGGGCCTTAAGCCCCAGCCGGTGAGCCTTGCCAATCACGGCATTGCGACTGACTCCGCCAAGTTCATCGGCGATCTGGCTGGCAGTGGACCCGCCTTCCCACATCTTGGTCAGCTTTTCGATCCGTTCGTCGGTCCAGCTCATCAGTCTTCTTTCCTCAGCGGCGAGGGTGCCGCGTGCTTGCCATGGGCGCGCGCTGCGGATAGTCGCCGCAGCATGGCCGATCAACCTTTTCCCGCCCCCGAAAGCGCTGCATTGCCTGCGGCCGCAACCGCGCCGAGGCCAGCCAACTTTCCGGCTCAGGGAGTGCCCCATTTCACCGGTTTGAACCGGCTGGGGCTGTGGACCCTCTATATGAAGGAAGTCCGCCGGTTTTTCAAGGTCCAGACCCAGACGATCTGGGCTCCGGCGATGACCACCTTGCTGTTTCTGGTGATTTTCAGCGTGGCAATGGGCCGTTCGGACCTGAAGATCCTGGGAGTGAACTTCGCTACCTTCGTCGCACCGGGGCTGATCGTGATGGGAATGATGCAAAACGCCTTTGCCAATTCCAGCTTCAGTTTCCTGGCCGGCAAGATCCAGGGTACGATCATCGACTATCTGATGCCGCCCCTTTCCGAAGGCGAACTGATGCTGGCGATGGTCGGTGCAGCCGTCACCCGGGCGGTGCTGGTCGGTTTGGCGGTGTACGGCGCGATGTTACTGTGGCCGGGGGTTCATTTGCAGCTGGCACATCCGTGGGCAGTGGCGTGGTTCGGACTGAATGGCTCCGTGCTGCTCGCAATAGTAGGCCTCATCACTTCGCTCTGGGCCGAAAAATTCGATCACAATGCGGCCGTGACCAATTTCGTGATCGCCCCGCTCTCGCTCCTTTCGGGCACGTTCTATGTGATCGACAACCTTGCCCCGATGTTCCAGACGATCAGCCGGATGAACCCGTTTTTCTACGTGATCTCAGGCTTCCGTTTCGGGTTTCTGGGGCAAAGTGACATCGGCAGCACCAATCAGGCGGTGCTGAATGGTGCCATCGGGTTGGGAGTGCTCAATCTGGTGCTGGGCGTTACGCTTTACCTGCTGCTGAAAAGCGGCTGGAAGCTCAAAAGCTAGTGCGTCATGCTCCGGCGCAGCGGATAGCGTGCGCCGTCGAAGGCCTCGAACAATTCGGCCATGCCTGGGTGATCGACAGGGCCGCCATCAGCATCGCCCAAAAGGTTCTGCTGGCTGACATAGGCGACGTAACTCGAATCCCCGTTCTCTGCCAGCAAGTGGTAGAACGGCTGTTCGCGGTTCGGGCGTACTTCCTTGGGGATCGATTCGTACCATTCTTCGCTGTTGGCGAAGACCGGATCGACATCGAACACCACTCCGCGAAAGTCGAAGATCCGGTGGCGTACAACATCACCAATCCCGAATCGTGCGAGCGCGCGGCGTGGCGCGTCAATGTCGCGTCCGGCTTGGGGGGAAAAGAAGGAAGCCCTGTCCATATCGCCCGATATAGGCACACGGTTGTGGCGAAACAACGGCACATCTGCGCAGGTCCCCCGATTTGCCCGCGCAAAGGGCTTGGCAAGCGTCCCACCATCGGCTAACCGCGCGCCGTCGACCGGGCTTTTGGCCCGCGCACGCTTCGCGGAGAGGTGGCAGAGTGGTCGAATGCACCGCACTCGAAATGCGGCGTACCCGCGAGGGTACCCAGGGTTCGAATCCCTGCCTCTCCG
>CALMBN010000143.1 GCA_937860195.1 uncultured Novosphingobium sp. | reverse complement strand
GGTGGATCGGCGGGAGGGCACCTGACTGCATTGGCGGCGTTGACCTGCAAGGACACCAATCTTGATCCGGCAGCGGCCAAAGACCTTTGCGCCAATGCGGCGGTAACCTGGTATGGCGTGTTCGATTTTGGCGCGCTGGCTGCCGCTCGCGCTGGCGGCGTTGATGATGCCGCTGAGCGATTGATGGATTGCGGTGGCCGGTGCAGCGCAGAAAAATATGCCTATGCGAGCCCGGTGACCTACATCGACGCGAAGGACCCACCATTCCTTTTGATCCACGGGACCGAGGACAAGGTTGTGCCAATCAGCCAGTCCTACGAAGCCGAGAAGCGATTGAGAGCCGCCGGGGTGCCGGTACAGGTGCTCTACCTGCCCGGTGTGGACCACTCGTTCATCGGCTCTACGCCAGCCCAGACCCGCGATGCGACGCTGAAGGCCACTAACGCCACTTTCGATTTCTTTCATGCCAGACTGCGGGCTCCGAGGCGCTAACGCCGATGATCGACCGCCGCATGACGCTCGCAGGGATGGTCAGTACCTTGCTCGCCGCCCCGGCCAGCGCAGCTGCGCCGCTCACCGCACGCGCCGTGTTTGCCGAAATCAGACGCGCATCGGGCCAAAAATGGGATCCGAACCCGACCGACGACCGAATCATATTCGGAGATCGCGCGGCGCCGGTTACCGGTATCGCGACCTGCTTTACCGCCAGTCTCGATGTGCTGCGGCGCGCGCAGGCAGCGGGGCTCAATTATATCATCCCGCACGAAGCGAGCTTCTTTGAACGCTACGATGATTTCGCTGAATCGGCTTTGCCCGATCACGACCCGGTTATCCGCGCCAAGCAGGCATTCGTGACCGGGCACGGCATGGTGATCCAGCGGATGCATGGACACGCCCACTCTCGCCCCGGTGATGCGATCATGACCGGGCTGCTGCGGCAATTGGATTGGGACGTGTACCGCGCCGCCGACAAACCGGGTCTGCCGTGGATCGTGCTTCCTCCGGCTTCTGCCCTGAAAGTCGGCCGCCACATCAAGGCCAGGCTGGCCCGTCGGACCTTGCGAATGCTGGGCGATCCGTCGCGGACGATTTCGACTATCAGCGTGTCCGCCGGGATGCCGGGAGAGAACGTTCAGATCCAGCAGCTCGAATCCGGGGCCGACGCAGTGCTGCTTGGCGAGGTGCGCGAACCCGAAGTGCTCGGCTATGCACAAGACCTGGCCGAGAGCCGCAAAGTCACTGTGTTCCTGTCCGGCCACACTGGCGAGGATCCGGGTATGGGCATACTGGCCGAATGGCTGAAAACGGTGTTTCCCGCGCTCCCGATCCAGTGGCTCGGCATGGCCGATCCCTACAGCAATCCGGCCTGAGGTGCAGGTGATGACCGGACATGACCTGTTCGCCGCCATTCAGGCCAAGCTTGGCCCCGAAGCCGCGCGGCACCGCGGGATCGATGCACCGGCCCGCCGCGACACCGCCATTGCCGGCGGCTCTTATCGCTCGCCCGGCACGCTGGTCGATGGCTTTCGCGCCGGGGATGGCGATACCGAAGTGCGGGGGATTGTGGTTGCAGCGCGCGCGTCAACTGCGGTGCTGAAACGCGCGAAAGAACTTGGTGCCAACCTTGTCATCAGCCGGCAAGCGTTTCTGGGCGACAGCCAGGACCGACCGGTCGGAAAGCCTGAACCGGCACTTGCGGAAAAGCTGGCCTTGATCGAAAGCGCGGGCCTGATGATGCTGCGCCTGCAGGACCCGCGCACTGGTCCTGCCGGACGCGCGCTGGTCGAGGCTCTGCCGCGCGCAATTGGCCTTTCCAGGCCGCTCGGCGCTGTCAACCTCGCCTCTGGCCTGGTCTATCGCGCCTCACCGACCACGGCGCTCGCGTTGATTCGCAAGGTCAAGCTCGCGCTGCCGACTCAAACCGTCCGACTGGTTGGCGATCCCGGCATGGCAGTGCGCGGTATCGCCTTCGCCACCGAAACCAGCCGCCCCAATGCTCTCAACCCCTTGCTGTCCCGTCCGGACATCAATCTGCTGGTCGCCGGCGAGATTCACGAGACCGAGACCACTGCCTATGTCCTTGATTGCATCGCGCTGGGCCAGCCCAAGGCGCTGTTGCTGGTCGGCCCGATCGAGCTGGAAGAACCCGCCGCACGGATGCTGACAGAACTGCTCATGCCGACCACCAATGTGCCGGTGACCTATCTTCCCTCTAGCCCCGCGCTGCTTGACGTGGTTTGATTGCGCCATGACCAGACGCTCTCTTGCCATTCCGCTCGCCGCTGCCGCCCTGATCGGAGCCGGTCCCGCCGCGCCTGTCCCGACATTGGAATACGCCTTTACCGCCACAGTTGCGGTCGCCCCGGCAGTCGAGCTGGGCACGGTCGATGGCGGGCGCAAACGCTTCATCGCGATCACCGGCGGAACGATCAATGGTCCGCTGCTGAACGGGTCTGTCTTGCCCGGCGGGGGCGATTGGCAGACCATCCTGCCGGGCGGCTTGACCAGAGTCGAGGCGCGCTATTTCCTTGAAGCGGACGACGGCGCGGTGATTGAAGTGACCAACCCCGGGGTCCGGACCGGCAGCGCCGAAGTCATCGAGCGGCTGGCAAAGGGCGAGGATGTCGATCCCTCGGCCTACTATTTTCGCACCACTCCGCGTTTCGATGTGGCCCCTGGCAAGCACGAATGGTTGCGCCGGCACGCCTTTGTCGCACGCGGGATCCGCCGCCCGGACAAGGTCCAGATCGACTTTTACGTGGTGCGCTAGGCAAACCGGGCTTGCATCCTTCGCGCGGCTACACTATTGCTATCTTGCATAACAATATGGTGGAATCCCGATGAGCGAAATCCCTGCACCACCCGCGCGCTATCACAGTGCGGCAATCGCCCTGCATTGGCTGGTCGCGCTGCTGCTGGCCTATCAGTTCGCGCTGGGACTACGGCTGGAAGACAAGGTCGCCCCGGCGCAAATGTTTCTCAATTACCAGCAGCACAAATCGGTCGGGATTGCGATTCTGGTGTTGAGTCTGGCGCGGCTGGCACTGCGACTGACCAGGTCGCGCCCGGCGGAGGTCGGCTCGGGGCTTGAGAAGCTGGCGGCAACGTGGGCGCACCGGGCTTTCTATGCAATCATGATCCTGGGTCCACTCAGTGGCTGGGCGATTGTTTCGACCGCCAAGGTCAAATTGCCGACCCTGCTGTTCGGGGCGATTCCACTGCCGCACCTGCCGCTTGGTATCGGCGCGCACGAGCCGGCCGAACTGGCCCACGCTGTATTGGGCTGGGTCCTGCCCGCGCTGGTGCTGCTCCATGTCGCCGCCGTGTTCTGGCACCTGCGGCAGCGCGATCCGGTGCCGGGGCGGATGTTCCCTGCGGGATTGAAGGCCGGGCCCGGCATCGGCGCTGGCCTGACCTCGCTGGCAATTGCAACCTGGCTTGGGTTGGCAGGACCAATCCCCAACCTGTGGGCGCAGGCCACTGTGCCCACCGCTACTCCGGCCGCCGCCGACATTGTCGCAGCTGTCGAAACTGAAGCTGCTGCTCCTGCAGACACAGAAGCTCCGCAAGCCGCTGATACCGCCCTTCCGACCGAAGAAGCCGCGCTCAGTTGCGACTGGAGTGTGGCAAGCGGCAGCCGATTGGGCTTCACCGCCAGTTATGCCGGTGAACCAATCAATGGCTCGTTCCGCGATTGGACTGCGCAGATCAAGTTCTGCGAAGATGAACCCGCCGCCGGATCGATCAATGCCAGCGTGGGCCTCGCCTCGGCCGATACGGCGGATTCGTCGCGCGATGAGAACCTGAAAGGGACGCAATTCTTTGACATCGCCTCATTTCCCCGCGCACGTTTCACTGCCAAGGGGTTCAAGTCGCTCGGCGGAGGCCGTTATGCTGCCGACGGAACGCTCAGCCTGCGCGGCAGGAACCGCCCGGTCCGGCTGACCTTTGCACTCAAGGTCAATGGCGACAAGGCCACAGCCCAAGGCTCGGCCCGGATCAACCGCCTCGCTTTCGGGGTCGGCACCGACGAATGGGCTGCTACCGACCAGATCGCCGATGCCGTCGCGATCAATTTCACCATCGCCGCGCGCCGCAAAGCCCCGTAAAGGCGGCACATGACTGAAACCGAAAACTCAACCGGCCCGCTCGCGGGGATCACCGTGCTCGACCTCAGCCGGGTGCTGGCCGGGCCATGGTGTACCCAGATGCTCGGCGATCTGGGGGCCGAAGTGATCAAGATCGAGCAACCCGGCGAGGGCGACGATACCCGCAAATGGGGGCCACCGTTCCTGCCCGATGGTTCAGGCGATTCGGGCTATTACCTTTGCGCGAACCGCAACAAGCGCTCGGTCGCGATCGACATCGCCCGGCCCGAAGGACAGGACCTGATCCGGCAACTTGCCGCGCAAGCTGACGTGCTGGTCGAGAATTTCCGGGTCGGCGGGCTGGCCAAATACGGGCTCGACTATCCCGCGCTGCGAGCGATCAAGCCAGACCTGATCTATTGCTCGATCACCGGTTTCGGCCAGACCGGGCCGGACAAGGACAAGGGCGGCTATGACTTCCTGATCCAGGGGATGAGCGGGCTGATGAGCGTGACGGGCGACGCTGGCGGCCCTCCGCTCAAGGTCGGAATCCCGGTCAGTGATCTGACCACCGGGCTCTACGCGACGATTTCGATTCTGGCCGCTTTGCAGCATCGGAGCCGGACCGGCGAAGGACAGCAGATCGACCTCGCGCTGCTCGACGCGCAAGTCGCCATGCTCGCCAATCAGGCCTCGAACTGGCTCAATGGCGGGGTCGAGCCAAAACGGATGGGCAACCAGCACCCGACGATCGTCCCCTACCAGGACTTCGCCTGCGCGGATGGGGACGTGCTGATCGCGCTGGGCAACGACCGCCAGTTTCGCGATCTGATGGTCGTGCTCGGCCTGCCCGAACTGGGGACAGACCCGCGCTTTGCCGCCTCGGCTGATCGCAGCGACAACCGCGAGGCGCTGTTTGCTGCGATCAAGCCGGTGATTGCGGGGTGGAACTCCGACGATCTGATCGCCGCTCTCGAAGGGGCGAAACTCCCAGGCGGGCAGATCAATTCGATCCCCGAGGCGCTGGTCCAGCCGCAGATAGAAGCCCGCGGCCTGGTCCATCAACTGGCCCGCGACGATGGCACTCCGGTGCGTTTCCTGGGCTTCCCAGCAAAGCTATCCGCCAGCCCCGCCACCTATCGCCACGCCCCACCCCGCTCTGCCCAGGATACCCGCGTGGTGCTAGCCGACGAGCTGGGGTTATCCGAGGCCAAACTGGATCGATTGATGGCCGATGGAATCATCGCCGAGGAGCTTTGAAGGCCAACTTGCGATCCATGGCATGGTGCGCAAATTCACTGCTGACCGGAAGCCGTCCCATGCCGCCGAATGGGACGAGCCATCGCACGATCCGGCGGAGGTCAAGGCCGCGTCTATCGGGAAGCTGCCCGGGGCATCAAAGGGCCTTTGATCTTTCAAACCCCTTCCCTTCAGGGTGGGTCAAGTCAGCAATTCAAGCCAACTGCAATCGATTGTTGTCCTTTGCCCCCGAATGTGACATGGATTGACCAGAGCGCTATCAAGCGCCGAGGGGAGATCGCCATGGCCACCGCCAAACCGCACCTGTCTTTGTCGCGTATTCTTGAGATGAATCTCGGCTTTCTGGGGCTGCAGTTCAGCTTTGGCTTGCAGCAGGGCAACATGGGGCCGATCTATTCCTACCTCGGCGCGGATGAGGCGCAACTGCCGCTGCTCCAGCTGGCCGGGCCGATCACGGGCCTTGTGCTCCAGCCGATCATCGGCGCGATGAGCGACCGGACCCAAAGCAAATGGGGCCGCCGCACGCCATACTTCCTGATCGGTGCGATCTTGTGCACACTGGGGCTGCTGTTCATGCCGCTCTCGTCCTCGATCATGATGGCGGTGTCGGTGCTGTGGATCCTCGATGCTGGTAACAACATCACGATGGAGCCCTATCGCGCCTACGTGTCAGACCGGCTCAACCCGGACCAGCGCCAGACCGGATTCCTCTCGCAAAGCGCCTTTACCGGGCTCGCTCAGTGCCTGGCCTTCATCACCCCGTCGGTGCTGGTGTGGTTCGGCATGAATCAGGACTGGGTCGATGCAAACAATATCCCCTACACCGTCCGCTTCGTGTTCTGGACCGGCGCAGCGCTGTCGTTCCTGACAATCCTCTGGTCGGTCCTGCGGGTGCCCGAACTGCCTTTGACTCCCAAAGAACTGGCCCACATCCAGGCCCAACCCAAAGGCGTGGCGGCTACATTTGCCGAGATCGGTTCGGCGATCAAGGAGATGCCAGCCCCGATGCGCAAGCTGGGGGTGATGATGCTGTTCCAGTGGTTCGCGATGTCGGGTTATTGGGGCTATGTGATCTATTCGATCGGGCGCTCGGTCTATCAGACATCGGATGCAACCAGCTCGGCTTTCCGCAGCGCGGTGCTGACCAATGGTGAGATGGCCGCGTTCTATAACCTGATCGCCTTCATCGGGGCCTTTGCGATGGTCCCGTTCGCGCGCCGTTGGGGGTCCGGACCGGTCCATGCCTTTTGCCTCGCGGCTGGCGGCCTCGCTTTCTTCGCGTTGCCGCATATCACCGACAAATCGATGCTGTTCGCAGCCGCAATCGGCACCGGCCTCGCCTGGGGCTCGATCATGGGCAATCCCTATACGATCCTGTCCAACTCGATCCCGCCACAACGCACCGGGGTTTACATGGGGATCTTCAACATGATGATCGTGATCCCGATGCTGCTGTTCGCTTTCGTCATGGCCGAAGTCAATCTGGGCCTCGTCAAGTTCGGGCTCGGGCTTTATGATGGACTGCTTGGCCATGATCCGCGCAATGTGCTGACTGTCTCGGGCATCTGCATGTTCATCGCCGCCGCCGCAGTGCTGACCGTGCGAGAAGGCCGCGCCAGCTATGTCCAGCCGGAACCTGCCGCCTGACGATGCCGACCCGTCTTGTCTCCCTGCACAGCGACCAGGCCAGTCTGGTGCTGGAATGCCGTGCCGATGGCCCGCCGCTCTGGCGGCACCTTGGCGCGCGGGTGGTTGAGGGAGATTTGCCGTCACTTTCGGATAGCCGAACAGCGGCTTCGTTTTCGCTGGACGTGGACGTGCCACTATCGACCGCGCCAGCTGCTGGGCTTGGCTGGTTTGGTCCGGCCTGCATTGCGCTGCGGCGCGATGGACGGGCCTTGATACCGGCGTTTGGCCCGGTCTGGGTCACCGCAGACGATCAGGCGATCGTGATCGAACTCAGCGATGCACTGGCTGGGGTCTCGCTCCGGCAATTGATCGCAATCGAGCCCGGTGGCGCGTTCCGACTCTCGGCCGAGCTGGTCAACACCGGAGACAAACCCATCTGCGTTGACTGGCTGGCGAGCGCGCTGCTCCCACTCTCCGCCAGCAGCGCCGGGCTGATCTCGTGGCGCGGACGGCACAATGCAGAGCTGATCGAATTGGCCGAGGCGATGCCGCAGCAGGCTTGGCTGCGCGAAGGGCGAAGGGGGATTTCAGGTCATGGGGGTCCACCTGCCGTGGTCGTACTGGGTGAAGGAGCCGGCCATCACACCGGGCTGGTCCATGCGCTGCAACTCGGCTGGTCGGGCGATAGCCGGATCGCTGTAGAGCGTGACGACGAGGGATTCTGGACACTGAGCGCCGGTGCAATATTCCAGCCCGGCGAAGTGATTTTGCAGCCCGGTGAGAGCCTGTCGTCGCCCGAGGCAATCCTTGCGGTGTCCACTCAAGGCCGCAACGGAGCCATGGCCCAGCAGCAGGCCGCGCTGCGCCAGCGGATCAGCTGGCCCGGCGGCACAATGCGCCCGCGCCCGGTCCACCTCAATTCGTGGGAAGCGTGCTATTTCGATCACGATGCGAAACGGATCCTCGGCCTCGCGCAGGCGGCTGCCGATCTGGGGGTGGAACGCTTTGTCCTCGACGATGGCTGGTTCAAGGGCCGGAGCGATGATCGCGCCGGCCTCGGTGACTGGATAGCCGATCCGGTCAAGTATCCGCAGGGCCTGAAGCCGCTGGCCGATGCTGTGACCAGCATGGGGATGGAATTCGGGCTGTGGGTCGAACCGGAAATGGTCAATCCTGACAGCGACCTCTATCGCGCCCATCCCGATTGGGCCTTGCATCTGCCGGGGCGGCCGCAGCCGACCGCGCGGAACCAGCTGGTGCTCAACCTGGCCCTGCCCAAGGTGCGTGATTATCTGTTCGGCGCGCTTGATGCGCTGCTCAGCGAGCTGCCGATTGCTTACCTCAAATGGGACCACAATCGCGATCTGGCCCCGGCTGGTGGGCGGGCGCAGGTGCTGGGAATTTACGACCTGCTGGCGCGGCTGCGTGCGGCACATCCGATGGTCGAGATCGAAAGCTGCGCGGGCGGCGGCGGGCGGTCTGATGCCGGAATCGCAGCCCATACGCACCGGTTCTGGACCAGCGACAACATCGACGCAGTCAGCCGGGTTTCGATCCAGCGCGGGTTCCTGGCCTTCTTCCCGCCCGAAGTGATGGGTGCACATGTCGGTGCGAGTCCGGCACACGCTACCGGGCGCAGTCAATCGTTGGCCTTCCGCGCGGCAGTGGCGATGCCGGGGCACTTTGGGGTCGAACTCGATCCACGCAAGCTGAACGACACTGAGCGAGCCGAACTGGCCGAATGGATCACGTTCCACAAGCAGTGGCGACACTTGCTGCACGGCCAGCAGACCTGGCACGGTCACGGCGCCGATGGGCTGGTCTGGCAGGCGGCGGGCAATGCGCGAGAGTTCCTGCTGTTCGCGATCCGCTGTGGCCCGGCGCATGACCGGCGGCCGCAGCCTTTGCTCCTTCCGTTTCTGGCCGATTGGCCCAGTTGCGAGATCGAATTGCTGCGGATTGCCGGAGGTGAAACCGGCCATGCCGCTCACCGCCCAGCGCTTTACGACACACCGCAGTGTTGCACTGGATCGTGGCTCGCCCATGCAGGTCTGCCACTGCCGCCGCTCAAGGCCGAAAGCGTTGCGATCTTTCACGGAAGGCTGGCGGCATGAGCCTGGCCGATCTGCCCCATCGACGCCGCAACCTGTTGACCGGCGAATGGCTGCTGGTTTCGCCGCACCGGGCGAAGCGCCCGTGGCAGGGTGAAGCCGCACCGCCTGCCGCGCCGCCCGCTCCGGCACATGATCCGTCGTGCTACCTCTGCCCCGGCAATGTTCGCGCGACTGGTGAGGCCAACCCGGACTACGCCGGGACTTTCGTATTCAAGAACGATTTCGCCGCGTTGCTGGAAGACGGTGGGACCGGAAACGCAGAGGACATCTTCGAAACTGCCCCCGCCACCGGCGAAGCCCACGTCATTTGCTTTGCGCCAGATCACGGCGCGACAATGGCACGGCTCCCGCAGGCCGAAATCGAGCGGGTCGTCGAAACCTGGTGCGAAATCTCCGCCACCCTTGGTGCAAAATGGCCGCACGTGCAGCTGTTTGAGAACAAGGGTGCGATGATGGGCGCCTCCAGCCCGCATCCGCACGGACAGGTCTGGGCTACCAATGTGATGCCCGAACTGGTCAGGCGCGAAGAAGGCTGCCAGCGCGATTGGCTGGAGCGCAAAGGTGCGGTGCTGCTCGACGACGTGGCTGGAGCCGAATTGGCGGCGGCAGAACGGCTGGTCGAGGTCAACGCGCATTGGCTGGCCGTGGTTCCGCACTGGGCGGCCTGGCCGTTTGAGACTCTTCTCATCGCCCGCGATCCGGTCGCGCGGTTGGAAGAGTTGTCGCCTGCGGCCCGGTCCGCGCTCGCCACTATCCTTTCGCGCTTGCTGCGCCGCTATGACGGGCTGTTTGGCTGCGATTTCCCCTATTCGATGGGCTGGCACGGCGCGCCGCATGAACTGGCAGAGGATACTTCGCACTGGCGGCTTCACGCGCACTTCTTCCCGCCGCTGCTGCGCTCGGCGACGGTCCGCAAGCACATGGTCGGTTATGAGCTGATGGCCGAAACCCAGCGCGACATCACGCCTGAAAGCGCGGCAGAGCGCCTGCGCGCGGTGGAGATCGGGGCATGAGCCTGCTCGATCGCACCAGGGCCGGATTTGCCGCCGCGTTCGGGACTGAGCCCGAAGGTGTGGTCTTCGCTCCCGGCCGGGTCAATTTGATCGGCGAGCACGTCGACTACAACGACGGACTGGTCCTGCCGATGCCGATTTCGGTCGGGACAGCAGTCGCCTGGAGCCATGCGCCGGGTGACGGGATTGAGGCAGTCGCGCTTAACCTGGATGGCGCGCGGGACATCTTCAAGCCGAACGAAGTCCAGCCGCACTCGCCCGCCGACTGGCGCTCCTACCTCCGCGGAATGGCGGTCATTCTGGCTGAGCGCGGCATCAGGCCGGGCGGCTTGCGGCTGGCGATTTCGGGATCGATACCGCGCGGTGCAGGCCTTAGTTCTTCAGCCTCACTCTGTGTTGCCCTTTGCCGCGCGCTGATCGCGGCGGACCGCACCGAACCGCTGTCGCCCCGTGACATTGCGCTCGCCGCGCAGCGAGCTGAGCACGAATGGGCCGGGGTCAAATGCGGGATCATGGACCAGATGGCGATTGCCGCTGGTGAGCCGGGCCACGCGCTGCTCCTCGATTGCCGCGATCTGGCGATCCAGCACGTCCGGCTGCCAGCCAAATGGGCAGTGGTAATCGTCCAGTCCGGGGTGAGCCGGGGGCTGGTTGACGGTCACTACAACGCCCGCCGCCGCGAATGTGAGGCGGCAGCCAAAGCGCTTCAGGTAGCGTCGCTCCGCGATGCCAGTATCGCGATGATAGCGGCGGCCCAGTTCCCCGATCCCGTCGCCAGACGCGCCCGTCACGTCGTGAGCGAGATTGAACGGACCCGTACCGCCGTCGCCGCGATCAAGGCGGGAGCGCTTGTGACGCTCGGCATGGTGTTGCGTGCCAGCCATGCCTCGCTGCGCGATGATTTCGAGGTCAGCGTGCCCGCTGTCGATCAACTGGTTGACCTGATGAACGCTGCCATCGGTCCGCGGGGCGGCGCGCGGATGACCGGCGGCGGGTTTGGCGGCGCAGTAACTGCTGTGCTCGAACGCGCCGCAGTGCCCACGCTGCGCGCCGCACTGGAACAGAACTTCTCTGCTCCTGACGGATCGCCGCTCAATCTGATGATCGAAGGGAACGGCGCGAGCCCCGGGTGCAACCTATGACCATTGCAAAATTCAAGACTGAAAGTGACTCCATGACTGTCTCTGCCTGGCGGCCGAGCTCGATCGAGCCTGGTGCCGAAATTGCCCTGATTGGCCCCATCCATGCCGAACCGATCCTGCCCGATCTGGACCTGTGGGATAATTGGCCGCTTGCCCATGAAGACGGCCGGACTGCGCTCCTGAACGGTCGGCAATACTGGTTCTTCCTCAGCGCGCCGAAGTTTCCTGATCCCGGCCAGCGGCATGATGCTGCCCGGATTCGGCTAGCCTCGCTTGGACCAGACGGCTGGCGCGATCATGGCAATCCGATTCCCGCAGCGCAGAGCCCCGGCACCCGCGAATGGGCCGGGTCAGCAGTGCTCCACGATGATGGCTCGAGCATCACGCTGTTCTTCACCGCCACCGGGCGGCGCGGCCAGGCCCCTTCGTTTGAACAGCGACTGTTTGCGATCTCCGGCTCGCTTGGTTCCGATGGTCCGACCGCTTGGGGCGAGCCATACGAACTGTTCAAGGCCGATGGGCAGCGTTATGTGATCGCCGCTGAGGCCGAAGGCAAACCCGGCCTGATCAAGGCTTTCCGCGATCCGGCCTGGTTCCGCGATCCTGGCACCGGCAAGGCCCACTTGCTGTTCACCGCCAGCGCGGGCTGGAGCGAGGACGATTACAACGGGGTCGTCGGCCTTGCGACGCTGGACAGCGATGGGAACTGGCAGCTTGGCGACCCGTTGGTCGAAGCTGTCGGAATCAACAACGAGCTTGAGCGCCCCAGCGCGCTGGTTCGAGATGGCCACTATTACCTGTTCTGGTCGACCCAGCGCCGGACCTTCAAACCCGGTGGACCTAATGGGCCGAACGGACTTTATGCAATGGTTGCCGACCAGCTGAACGGCCCGTGGAAGCCGGTTAACGGCAGCGGCCTGATCGCGTGCAACCCGGCGGCTGAACCCACCCAAGGCTATTCGTGGTGGGTGACTGGCAGCGGCGAAGTGTGGAGCTTTATCGATCATTGGGGGATGCAGGGGCGCACCTTCGATCAACACCCGGAGTTGCTCCGCAGCCAGTTTGGCGGCACCCCTGCGCCAGTTTTCTCGCTCGCCTTCAACGGCGATCAGGTCACTCTTTCGGACTGAACCGATGCGACCCAGCTATCACTATACCGCCGCAGCCAACTGGCTGAGCGATCCCAACGGTCTTGTCTTTCGCAAGGGTGAATGGCACCTGTTTTACCAGTATAACCCGCAAGGCGAGGACTGGGGCCATATGAGCTGGGGCCACGCCGTCAGCCCCGATCTGGCCCATTGGCAAGAGCTGCCAGTCGCGCTGGAGGACGACGCGCAGTATCTGATCTTCTCCGGTTCGGCCGTGATCGACACTGCAAACAGCGCCGGGTTCGGTATTGACGCGATGGTCGCGATCTACACTGGGGCCGAGCAGGGTGAAATGCCGCAGCAGGTGCAATGTCTGGCCCACAGCACTGACCTTGGCCGGACCTGGCACAAGTTTGCAGGCAATCCGGTGCTGGACCGGGAGATGGCCGACTTTCGCGATCCCAATGTGTTCTGGCATCAGGGCACGCAGCGCTGGATCATGGTCGTGGTGCTCTCAAACGAGCAGCGCGCGCTGATTTATTCCTCGCAAGATCTCAAGACCTGGCACGAAGTGTCGGTGATTCATGGTGCTGGCGCGCCGGGCGAGATCTGGGAATGCCCACTGTTGATCGAGCTGCCGATCGACGGCACCGACGAGCGTCGCTGGATCTTCAAGGTTGATGTGCTGCGCGGAGCGCCGGGTTCGGGTGCGCTGTACCAGACCGGAACATTCGACGGGATCCGCTTCGTCCCCGATGGTCCGTCGACTGAGCCGATCTGGCAGGTCGCCGACATGGGGCAGGATTTCTATGCCGCGATTGCCTGGCACGAGCCACGCGACGCGGAGGGCCGGCCGGCCTGGATCGGTTGGATGGGTAATCACGCCTATCAGGGCCGTCTGCCGAAGCAAGGCTGGCGCGGCGCGATGAGCCTGCCGCGGCGGTTGTCGCTGCGCCGCACCGGCGAAGGGTTGGCGTTGCGGCAGGAGGCAGAGCCTGCGGCAGTGGCCAAGGTGGTCAAGGCCGATCCGGCTGCGACAAGTCTGCCAATCGCGGCACGACTGGACCTGCCGGGTTCAAATGATTTCGCGCTGACGCTGGGCGATACCGAAGGCCGCTTGCTGTTGATCGAACGGCAAGGTTGCTTGCTGTCGATGACCCGGCGCGATCCTGTCTCGGCTTTCCTCGACTGCTCGCATTCGCTGCGAATCGCCGGCGATGCGCCGCTGACGCTTTGGCTTGATCACGGCAGCGCGGAACTGATTGCGGCGGATGGCCTGCTCTGTGCGACCATGCAGCATCGGATGGCTGGGCCTGAATTGACCATGCGATTGAGGGTTGGCTGAGCTAAAGCGGAGTGCGTCTAATCTGACCCAATATCCGTCTATGCTGAGCGTGTCGA
>CALMBN010000142.1 GCA_937860195.1 uncultured Novosphingobium sp. | reverse complement strand
GTCATTACGGCCTATCGCCCCGACCCGGTGATCGATCCTGAATTTGAGGGCTTTGGCGCAAACGTGCAGGCCTTTTCGGACCTGACTGGGGAAGACTGCCTGTCCTGGTCCGGCTATCTTGCCGCACACCGCCAGCGCCGCGCCTTCTTCGCCGCCATGGGCGCGACCAGCACAGACCACGGTCACCCCACCGCCCAGACCGCCAATCTCACGTTGACAGAGGCCGAAACACTTTTCCGCAAAGTCAGCGTCGGGGACTTCACGCCGGCCGACGCTGAACTGTTTCGTGCCCAGATGTTGACCGAGATGGCAGCGATGAGCGTGGATGACGGCCTTGTCATGCAACTTCACCCCGGCTCGTTCCGCAATCACAACGCCGAGGTCTTTGCTTCACTGGGGCGAGACAAAGGAGCGGATATCCCGACGCGAACCGAATACGTCAGGGCCTTGAAGCCATTGCTCGACCGGTTTGGCAATGAAGCTGACTTCTCGTTGATCCTCTTCACTCTCGACGAAAGCACCTACGCGCGCGAACTTGCGCCGCTGGCGGGGCATTATCCCTGCCTGAAACTCGGACCGGCCTGGTGGTTCCACGACAGTCCCGAAGGTATGCGCAGGTTCCGCGAAATGACGACTGAAACTGCGGGCTTCTACAACACGGTGGGGTTCAACGATGATACCCGTGCTTTCCTGTCGATCCCGGCCCGCCACGATGTGGCCCGCAGGATCGATTGCGGGTTCCTCGCAGAATTGGTCGCCGAACACCGGATCGAGGATTGGGAAGCCGCCGAGCTGGCACAGGATCTGGCCTACAATCTGGCGAAGCGGGCTTACAAGCTGTGAGGCTTTCGAGCGTTAGCTTACCCCACCTCGGGCCAGAGGTGGAACGCCCAGGTTATGATCGAGAGGGCCAGTTCGCGGGCATTGTCCACTTCGGCATCGGCGCATTCCACCGTGCCCATCAGGCTTGGTACACCGATCGAGCGATGGAGCTTGGGGATCGGAACTGGGCGATTACCGGGGTTTCGCTGCGGTCCGCCGCCGTTGCCGCTCAGCTCAATCCGCAGGATGGCCTGTATACGCTGACCGAGCGCTCGTCGGCTGGCAATCACACCCGGCTGATCGCAGCAGTCAAGACAGTCCTGGTTGCGAGCGATGCCCCGCACTCGGTTGTTTCTGCCTTGGCTTCACCAAACACTCACATTGCCAGCTTCACTGTCACGGAAAAGGGCTATTGCCGCGCCGCTGACGGCTCGCTTGACCTCGCTCTGGCCGGACCTGGCAGCATTTACCACTTTCTGGCTGAGGGATTGCGCCAGCGCCATGACGCGGGACTATCCGGACTGACCTTGCTGAGCTGTGACAATCTGACCGACAATGGCGGCCAGTTTGCGCGGCTGATGCGCGAGTATCTGGATCGGCAGGATTCCGGGTTGGGAAAATGGTTCGAAGCTGAGTGCAGCTGCCCATCAACGATGGTTGATCGCATCGTCCCAGCCACAACCGATGCCGACCGGATGCAGGTTGCTGCCGAAACCGGGCTCGATGATTTCGGGGCGGTGATGACCGAACCGTTCAGTCAATGGGTGATCGAAGACCGTTTCGCTGGACCCCGTCCAGCTTGGGAGCGGGTCGGAGCGCAACTCGTGACCGATGTCACGCCCTATGAAACCGCCAAGCTCCGGATGCTCAACGGCGCGCATTCGGCGCTTGCCTATCTTGGGCTGGAACGGGGGCACACCTATGTCCACGAAGCCGTCGCCGATCCGACCCTGCGCGCGATAATCGACCGACTGATGCGCGAGGAAGCAGCAGCCAGCTTTGTCGCGGCGCCACAGCAGAACCTGACCGTCTATGCCGACGAGCTGCTCGCGCGGTTCGCCAATCCCGCGCTCGATCACCGGCTGATCCAGATCGCGATGGATGGCAGCCAGAAGGTCCCTCAGCGCTGGCTCGCGACGCTGGCGGGTCGCCAGGCTGCCGGAGCCCGATGCCCGGCAATTCTGTCCGCGCTCGCCGCTTGGCTGCGCCACCTGCGCGGCGACAACGCTGCGAAATGGGGCCCGGTCGACGACCCGCGCGCCAACGAACTGCGACAGCTGTGGGTGAAAAACGATAGTGCAGGGGTCGTGGATGCCATGTTCGGCCAGCTCGGGCTGTTGGGCGGTCCTTGGATCGCGGCCAAGGCCGATCGCGCCATGATATGCGCCGAACTGTCCCACTTTCCCTCCACAAAAGCCGAACCCGACGCGCTTGCCTGATGCCGGATGTTGGTGTGCGAGTATTTAGGGGGTATCCCCAGAACGCAGGTCGCTATTGACATAGCCCTTGTCGCAAACGGTCTCGGCAGACAGCGCTAGAAATGCTTCGGCTAAACTCAGAGCTAAGGGGACTATGTGACTGGTTTATTAGCGAAAATGCATCCATTCAACGGTTCGCTTGCTAATCGTCATCCCTCTCACGCCCTTCACCTTCACCTTCGACGTGGAGGACCACCGCCCCGACGAGACGACCGTCGCCGACCACCAGCTTGCGATAGGACCCGGCGGCGCGATCGTGAAGCGCAATGACGTCTGCGCCGTGTCCGTCGAAATCCCCGATCGAATAGACCGGCACCCCGGACACCTTGAGGCTGGTCGAAACGAGCGTGCCTTCATAGCGAGAAGGAAGGCCGGAGAGATAGCGTGCCAGAACGCGGGCCTGATCGTAGGCGGGCTCGACGAGGCCGTACCACTGGCCGCGATGCTCGGCGCATTCGCCCAACGCATAGACGCCGGGCCAGTTGGTCTCGAGTTTGTCGTCGACCTTGAT
>CALMBN010000141.1 GCA_937860195.1 uncultured Novosphingobium sp. | reverse complement strand
GGGTTCCGGCAGCGTTTTTCGGGATGAAGATGCGGAAATGCCGCTTGTGGTCGCGTTCGCCGATTGCGTGAACCAGCCGGACCCGGGCGCCGTCCATCGCGGTCTGCTCCAGCCAGCCTTCGGCGCTTTCCGGGTTGATCAGGACGATCTCTGGCGGATCGGGCTCAGCCATCTTTTGGGCAATTGCCTCTGCCACCGCGCGTGAGGCAAAGTATTGGCTCTCGGCATAGATGAAGCGCTTCGCTCGCCGGATATGCTCGACAAACAGCGCCTCAACCTCGCGCAATTCGGGCAGCCCGCCCCATGCCGAACGAGTCCGCGCGATCCCGACTTCGACATCGCTGAACTCTGCCTTGAGGCTGGGCGGCCAGGCGCTCTCATCCTGCGGTTCGCACGGCAGCATTGGTGCGGCTCCGGCCTGCACCCAGCGTTCGCGCCCCAGTTCGGCGAGCGCTGCTGCTGCCTCGCCTTCAACCATCATCGATAGATCGTGCCACGGCCCATAAAGCCGCGCGCCATATGGCCTGCGCCGGCGCGGATCGGCTTCGCGGTGCTCGGGCGTATCCCAGCGGTCACTGGTCATATCGATCCCGCCGGCAACCGCAAAATTGTCATCGATGACAATGATCTTCTGGTGATGGCTACATCCCAGCGGGTGGGCAGAATCGAATTTGAAAGCGATCCCGGGCTTGAAATGCCAGCGGATCAGATCGACGATCATCGTGCCGCGAAACACAAATTTGAGCGCACCGAAATTCCATTTCAGCACCCGCACCTGCAAACCCCTGGTCCGGCCGACCAGCCACAACACGAACGGACCAAGCCGCGCTGGCTGGACGGCCCGATCGGGCAGGTTGTAGAACTTGCGTCCCGGCCCCAGCCGCACCCGGGTATCGAAATCCCAGCCGATCATGTGGATCCGCTGCTTCGCGCGCAGCATCGCGTGTTGCATGTGCGCGAAATAGGCCGCCGCATCGATCACGACATGCGCGCGGCTGGCCCGGACATAGCGCCAGACCGAAGGCGAATGGGACTGATGCGGATCGTCGCTCGCCATCCGGGCACTCTACCCCGCCTTGCACCGCTCCGGCAAGCGTTGCCACTGCTGGTCCAAGTTCCTATAGGCCCGCCAATCCCGCCCTTGAAAGCCAGTTCCCGATGTCTCCCGAACAGATGACCCCTCACGCCATGCACTCGCCCGAAGCGATCGAGGCGGCCTATCCGCTGCGCGAATTACCAGCGGACGCAGCAGTTACCCGGTTCGGCCCGAGCCCGACCGGGTTTGTGCATATCGGCGGGCTCTACACCGCGCTGATCTCGCGCCGCCTCGCCAAACAGACTGGCGGGCTGTTCTATCTGCGGATCGAAGACACCGATAAGAAGCGCGAAGTCGAAGGAGCAGAAGACCTTATCGTATCCTCGCTGATCGACTGGGGCCTGGAGGCAGACGAGGGCCAGTTTGCGCATGGTGACGTGCGCGGCCAGTTTGGCCCCTATCGTCAGAGCGAGCGGATCGCGATTTACCAGACGTTCGTGCGAAAACTGCTGAAGGACGGTCACGCCTATCCATGCTTTGCGACTGCCGAGGAATTGCAGGACCTGCGCGAAAAGCAGCAAAAGGCCAAGATCCCGCCGGGCTATTACGGCAACTGGGCGATCTGGCGCGACAAGTCAGCCGACGATGCCAAGGCTGCCCTGGCCGAGGGCAAGCCATTCGTCGTCCGGCTGCGCAGCCCGGACGCCAAGGGTGAGAAAGTCACTCTGCCCGATGTCGTGCGCGGCGATCTGGTGCTCGATGCCAACCGCCAGGACGCGGTGCTGCTCAAGGCCGATGGGATGCCGACCTACCACCTCGCCCACGTGGTCGACGATCACCTGATGCGCACCACCCACGTGATCCGAGGGCACGAATGGCTCAGCTCCTACCCGCTCCACGCCCAGCTGTTCGAGCTGCTCGGATGGGAAAGGCCGCAGTTCGCGCACATCTCGCCGATCGAAAAGATGGACGGCTCATCCCGCCGCAAGCTGTCAAAGCGCAAGGATCCCGAGGCTTCGGTCGAGTATTACCTTGAGCAAGGCTATCCCCAGCCGGCCGTGATCGACTATCTGATCAACCTGTCCGACGGCCGGTTCGAAGACTGGCGCAAACAACAACCTGAAGCTGAGGCGGCCGAATTCCCGCTC
>CALMBN010000140.1 GCA_937860195.1 uncultured Novosphingobium sp. | reverse complement strand
ATGTCGCACCGGTTCCGGCCAAGGCGAAGAAGGCCCCGGCCAAGAAGGCCGCCGCCAAGGTTGACGAGAAACCCGCCAAGGAAGTCAAGCCCAAGGCCGACAAGGCCGAAGCAGCTCCGAAGAAGGCTCCCGCCAAGAAGCCTGCTGCGAAGAAGTAAGGTTCTTGCATCTTTTAGTGTTATCCACTAAAAGATGCCAATGGACCGAGCGATTACAGCAAGTGAAGCCAACCAGCATTTCTCTGAAATGCTCCGCGACGTTGCCGAGGGCGAGAGCTTTACGGTCATGTCGCGCGGGCGAGCTGTCGCGCGAGTTCTGCCAGTGGACCGGCACAAAGAGAAGCGAGCCATTGAGCGACTGCTTGACTATGTAGAGTCGTTGCCGGTTCGGCGTTCGGGCAAGTGGTCTCGCTCGGACCTTTATGACTGATGCGGGTCGCGTTCGACAGTAATATCCTGGCCTATCTCGCCGGGGTCAGCCACGGCGAGGCGGACGATGCCAAGATCGGATTGATCCGCTCGGCCGTTCGCAAGCTCAAAGATGGCGTAACATTTGTCGCTCCATTGCAGGCGCTCGGTGAGTTGTTCGTTGTCCTGCGCCGCAGTGGCGCAGAGGCAGCGGCGGCCCGGCAAACGGTTCTGGAGTTTACGGAAGCCTTCGGAACTGCGGCCACCGGCGACGACACTCTTTTGGCGGCGCTCGATCTCGTCGTCGATCACAAACTGCAATATTGGGACGCTTTGATCGTCTCCGCGGCCGTTGAGGCGGGATGCACTTTGCTTCTATCCGAAGATATGCAGCACGGATTTGTTGTGCGGGGGATGACTGTGGTCAATCCACTCGCAGCCAAAACGCACCCTAAGCTCGAACCGTTGTTGGCAAACTAACTACTCGCCCCAGCGCTTGAACCCCGGCACCGGCACCGGCGCGGTCCTTGTGCGTTCATAGGCCGCTCCGGCTTCAAGCACCGCCTTGTCGCTCCATTTCGGACCGATAAAACTCAGGCCGACCGGCAGACCCTCAACGGTTCCCATCGGCACGGTCAGGTGCGGATAACCGGCAATCGCGGCAAGGCTGCCCGCGCCGACCGAAATGAAGTGGTCGCCCGTGACGAGATCGATCGGCCAGGCTGGACCTTCTGTGGGGGTAATCAGGAACGCAACATTGTTGTCGGCGAGCAGCTTGTCGATCCCTTCAGGCCCCGCCAGCCGAAGCGAATTGGCCCGCGCCTTCACATAGGCATCGCGGTCAGTCAGCTTGTCGGCCCCTTCAAAAGTATCCTGTCCGAACCAGCGCAGCTCTTCGGGACTGGCCTTGTTGAAAACGATCACTTCACCCAGGCTTCGGACTCTGGGGGTGCCCGGCAGGCCCGCAAGGTATGCGTTGAGTCCCTCTTTCAGTTCAAACCTTAGCACCAAACCTTCATCACGGAACATTTCACCTGGCGGATCATAGTCAATCGGGACCAGAATTGCACCGGCCAGAATTAGATCGCCCTGGGCTTGATCGAACAGTTTGTTGACCCCTGCGTGGTTGCCGCTTTGCTTGCGCAGCACGCCAATTCGCACGCCCTTGAGGCTGGCGGTGGGCAGGCCGAGCGTGAAATCGGTCTTGCGCTTGTCCGCCTCGGCCGTGGCAGGATCGAGCGGGTCAGTGCCCGCCATCGCGGTCAATAGCAGCGCGGCATCGGCAACGGTGCGGGTCATCGGCCCGGCGGTGTCCTGACTGGCGCTGATCGGCACGATCCAGGTCCGGCTGACCAGGCCGACAGTCGGCTTGAACCCGACAATCCCGTTGGCGCTGGCCGGGCAAGTGATTGATCCGTCGGTTTCGGTTCCGATCGCGCCCCAGGCCATGCCCGCCGCGATCGCCGCACCGCTGCCGCTGGATGATCCGCACGGGCTGCGATCAATCGCGTGGGGGGTTTTGGTCTGCCCGC